>JAFCZU010000473.1 GCA_019314185.1 Deltaproteobacteria bacterium
CGACCGGTACTGAGAGTATTACTGATAATACGAGTAGTGGTACTGTTTTCGTGGCAATAAATGAAGGTAGCACAGGTTTAGAAGCTGGCAAACAATTCACAATAACAAGAGGTGCTGACTCAGATACCTGGGTGATAGATGGGGTAGGGGCAGACTATGCAGATGTTGCCATAACATCAAAAGGTGTAGCAGGTACAGACGATCAGCTTGTGATTGACTATAATACAACTGATGGGGTTGACACTAATATTACCCTGACACTTGGCAGCACCTGGTATGAAGGTGACGTAATTACGGTAACTACTACTGACGCCACTACTGTTACGGCTCCGGTAACCACTAACGCCACTATGAACGGCACTGTTACAGATACGATAAATAATGAAGGACAGTTGTTTCAAGATGGCACTCTTGTACTGACGAGAGGAGCATCTGCCGCGTGGACGGTAACCGATAAGGACACCTATACAAATGTAACGGTCCTCGACTCTTCAGATGACGAGATTACTCTCGATCTGGATGGCGCCGGAGTCGCCGACATCACACTTACTCTGGTCGGTACGTGGGCCGAGGGGAACACGATCCAGTATGTAATTGACCAGACGGAAGAAGACCCCATGGACGTTAATCTGACGATGCCCGAAATTACCGGTGCAACCATCGGAGACTCCGGTGTGGTGTCATGGGATCTGGCCGGTACGACAGCTGAGGTGATAACCGGATATGCAAGCACATCCGTGATAAGGACATTGGTTCATGACGGATATTCATCCGGTTCATTGAAAAGCATTTCAGTGACAGCAGACGGCATAATCAGCGGTTTCTTTACCAACGGTCAGACATCTGATATATCCCAGATCGTTCTGGCAGACTTTGCCAATGTGACGGGTCTGAAACGGATGGGAAAGAATCTTTTCGGCACAACCGTAGAGTCCGGGGATGCTGTTCCGAATCGTCCGGGGTCTGCAGGCATGGGAGAGATCAGCCCGAACTCGCTTGAGATGTCAAATACGGATATCGCGACGGAATTCATCAATATGATTACAGCGCAAAGGGCCTATCAGGCCAGCGCAAAAATTGTTACCGTAACCGACCAGATGATGGCCGAACTGATGAACGTCAAGAGATAAACGTCAAATTTCTGACGCGTCGTCAAAAACCCTTTTAAAAGATGAACGTCCAACATCGAACATTGAACGTCGAACGTCGAATAATGATGTCGCTCCGCTCCTCAAATTATTCCAACATCTTTTCCTATTCAACGTTCGATGTTCGATGTTCATTTTTTTTAATCCCTTAATCCCCTCACCCTCTTCCCTTCCGCTCTTCTAACCTTCTAACCTTCTAACCTTCTAACCCTCCTGGCACACTCCTTGCTTTTCCATAACCCCAGAATGGATATATCAACTCTTTTAGGAATTATAATCGGGTTTGGCCTTGTGATCGGCGCCATAACTATGGGCGGCGGAGCATCGTGGTTTTTAAACGCCCCCTCTGCAATGATTGTCCTTGGCGGAACTTTCGGTGCCGTGCTTATCAATTATCCCATATCAGATATGCTTGGAGTGGCAAAGGTGGCAAGAAAAGTATTTTTCCGGAAGAAGCTGGAAACGGAAAAAGTAATAGAAATGCTGCTGGATATGTCAAAGATTGCCCGGCGTGACGGGATACTGGCCCTGGAAGATAAAATGGAAGATGTTAAAGATTCCTTCTTTGCCAAAGGGCTGACGTTGATGATAGATGGCGTTGAACCGGTTATCCTTTCCAGAATTCTTAATACAGAGCTTGAATACATTTCCGAAAGGCACAGGCTGGGAGCGGAGATATTTACAACCATGGGGAATTTTGCGCCTGCCATGGGAATGGTGGGAACCCTGATAGGATTGATAAAGATGCTGGTTCAAATGGACGATCCATCTTCCATAGGACCGGCCATGGCTGTTGCCCTTGTAACAACTTTTTATGGCGTAATCCTGGCAAATCTGATTTTCCTGCCGGCCGCGGGCAAACTGAAGACACGGAGCAACAGTGAACTTATGCAAAAGCAGATGATGATAAGCGGCATCCTCTCTATCCAGTCAGGAGACAATCCAAGGGTGCTGGAAGATAAGCTCCATTCATTTATATCACCCGAGAAGAGAAAAACTGTGTTTTAGGTAGCAACTCAGCCACTAAGACACAAAGGCACAAATTATGAATTTTAAGAAAATTATATTATAACCCTGGTGTCTTAGTGCCTTAGTGGCGAAATTATTATTTTAGATATGGAAGAGGAATCAAGAAAGAAGAAAAAAGAGAGCCCATCTGCGGGATGGGAGATAATATACACTTCTCTTGTGCTGATCCTGGTAGCTCTTTTTGCCATGCTTGTATCGTATTCAAGCATTAAAAAGGAGAAAATAAGCAACTTTCAACAGAAAAAGGAGTTAACCACCAAAGATCGTAAACTTAATAAAGGCAATGGCATACTGAAGCTCTCGAAGGATATTTCGGAAGATCAAGGTGAATTCGCCGAACCAGCCGTCAAATCCCTGTGGAAATATCTCAGACAGGCAGGTATAAACGAATCGGTCAATATAAAAAAAATCGAGAAAGGGTTTATAGTTATTTTTGGAAGCAATGTATTGTTTCCATCAGGAGTAGCTGAAATAAATAAAGATGCCTATCCGTATCTTGATGAAATGATAAAGATAGCGCAAAATAATCTTTTCTCTGTAAAGGTGGAAGGTCATACCGATAATGTTCCGATAGCTACTTCCGAGTTCCCGTCAAATTGGGAACTTTCGACGGCCCGGGCAGTCAATATCCTGCGGTATCTCCTTGAGAAAGGAAAACTTCCCATGGATATATCCTCCGGTCGCGTCAAATGACGTTGCTGAAGGAAGACAGAAAAACCGGAGGGTTGAATTTTATTTTGAACTATCGAGCTGATCCTGAGGTCCTGAATGAATAATAAGCGTGAAGCTCCAAAAGAGAAAGAAGGGAAATGGCTCACAACCTTCAACGACATGGTGACGCTCTTGCTTACATTCCTGGTGTTAGTCCTTTCGCTTTCAGAAATGGATAAATCCAAACTGACAGCGGCATCTCATGCCATAAGAACTGTATTTAATATGCCGAGCCTAAAAAAAGAGGATGTGAGTATTTTTACCCCCTTTGTTATTCCTATAAGAAATAAGGCCATGATATTTGAGAATAAAAAGAGAAAATTGGCCGAGCGTATAAACAAAGCGCTCGGCGGCCCTGAAGGCATAATGGACGCAAGGGTAGTAAAAGAGGGTATTTCCGTTACAATTGGAGAAAAACTGTTATTCAAAACAGGTATGGCCGAAATTGAAAAAAGAAATAATCCTGCCCTTAAAGGTCTGTGTCCTATTCTTAAAAAGACTGTTTGTCAAATAAGGATAGAGGGACATACAGATGATGTCCCTATAAGCAACAGACGATTTCCTTCAAACTGGGAGCTTTCAGTGGCCCGGGCCGTAAATGTTGTCAAATATTTCATTTCCGAAGGAGGTATTTTCCAGGAAAGGCTTTCTGCGGCAGGTTATGCGGACTCAAGACCCCTTTTTCCGAATGTGAGCGATCATAACAGGAACATCAACAGAAGGGTGGAGGTCATCCTAACATTAAAAAAATGAACATCGAACATCGAACGTCCAACATCGAATGTTGAATGAGAAAACATGAAGAAACAGAAATAGTCGAGTAGTCGAGTAGGGAAATGGTCGAGTGGTCGAGTGGGGAAATGGATGATTGGTTATTCGAGACATTTGAAAAACCCCAGCATTGTCATTGCGAGCGAAGCGACGTTAAATGGATTGTGGTGGCTTCCGCGGTAGTTATTTTAGGGGCCGGAGGTTTTGCGGGGTGGAAGTACTATAAGACGCACCTTTCCGGCTCAAAAAAGGCAGTCAGCGAACAGATCGTTCAAAAACCTGGCATCTGGTCCATGGGCAGCCTGATTGTAAATTTAATGGATGCTAACGGTGAAAGATACTTAAAAGCTACGATCCAGATCGAAGTGTCTAATCAGGATTGCATATCGGAGCTGGAACTTTTAAAGCCAAAAGTTACGGACAGCATTTTAGGCCTCCTTTCATCAAAAAGCTATAAAGAGATAGCAGGCTTTGAGGGGAAACAGCGTCTCAGAGACGAGATCGCCATGCGTCTAAACGGCTATCTTACTGAAGGTCAGGCCAGAAGAGTTTACTTTACCGAATTTCTTATACAATAGAGGGATTAAGGATCAGGGGATTAAGGATCAGGGGGTTAACGGCATTAAGAGGGTAATTTTTTAATCCTTAATCCTGTAATCCTCCTAATCCTGAC
>JAFCZU010000474.1 GCA_019314185.1 Deltaproteobacteria bacterium
GCAATTGTTTTTGAGAAGCATCTTTCATGCTTCTCTTTATATCAGATTAATTCAAATGTGTCCCGAACTTTTTTTAATGTTTTTTGAAAAAAAGGGTTGGCCGAATATTTACACTAATTCTTTGAGTTTTCCTGTCGTATTGGATACTTGCTGGTGCCCCTGCACCAATAAGGAGGCCGATACGTTTTCTACCCTGAGCCAATATTTGTCGTAGATCTCCCATATATCTGTCAGGATTGTGTACAGTTGTTTCCATGTAAATAGCTCCTAAGTGTCAAATGTACCCTCGGAAAATTCCAAGGATCTATTACCCGAAGAAAAAAGGCAATAATATGTATGCTGCCACCCAATTCTATACGGCATTTATCGTTTGCGTGTCGATGGATTTACGATGTTTCCTTGGTTATCCATAACACCAACAGTAGTCCCTTTTGTTATTTCCATAGCTTTACTGACGGCTTCTTTGTTCGTGCCGGCAATATAGGCTGGACCACGGTGACCTTGTAACTGTCCCAAGGCATCGCCTACGGTTTCTGGAGTTTCTACCTCTATGGTTGTATTTGTGGACTTGATATCGACGCCCTTTCCGTCGTTATATTCAGTATTCATCTTTTTAGCGATACGGTTTGCTGTGGTTTTGTGAGATCGACTTTCAGTCATTTTTGCCTCCTTTTTGTTTATGCCAAACTATGGAATTTCAGGAACAGTATACCTGTTTCTCGAAGAAAAAAGCAATAATATGCTGCCCCCGATTCCCGCTTACATCATTTATATTCTGTGTTGCACTACGCAGGTTTTGCCTCCAGACGTTTTCGCGCCAATTCAACCGTTTTGTGAAGTTTCTGCTCCAGTAGTTTGCGTTTTGGCAGTTCGGTCATGTATTCAGCTACCTTGATTCCGCTTTTATCCAGCTCCAATAGCTCAATCTGTTCACTGGCTTTTCCTGCGCAAAGGATTAATCCCAGAGGCGTTTCTTCGTCGGGTTCTTTTTCATATTTTTCCAGCCCGGTTCGCACTTATTTTATGATAACCTTCCAGTATCCTTTTTTATCTGATCCGATTCGCTCAAGGATATTTTCTTGCTTTAACTTCTGTATGTTTCTGTGAATGGTTGTTCTATTTTTTTTCAGTAAATCAGCCAGGATATTATACGTAACACTTGGATTGTCTTGTACTTGTTTAATTATATTCTTTTGAATGGCGGTTAAATTTACAGTTGCATTTACAGTTGCATTTACAGTTGCATTTTGATCTGGCGCTTTGTCAAAACCATCTGTTTTTACGGTATCTTTTACAGGTTCAGACCTTTTGAAAACTATACAGTACCAGGCGTTATCAGATTCAATATCAGGAGGAGACATTCCGTATTCAGCCAAAGCATTATTGATTCTTAAAATACCAGAACCGATCTGTTCTACAAGGTCCATCCGGTACATCAAGTTGAAAAGAAGGGGGTTTCTTGGTCTGCTGATTTTCCCAAGGTCTTCCTTTTTCAAGCCTGATACCAGGCCGCCTGGGTTAATGATCTCTACACGGTCATTAAAAATATAAACCTGAATGTTTGATGTTGAACGGTAGTCCCTGTGTCCTATGGCATTCAACAGCGCTTCACGAAGGGCTTCTTCCGGCAGCTCAAGTTTTTCCTCCCTTGGGCCTCCTGTTATGATAAACTCTGTATTAAGGTGGGAGAGCAGGTAGTTCATTGCATTTCTGTAATTGCTGAAAATATCTTCATCAAACTCCTTGCGGTCCAAGATCTTGTACTTTGTGTTTCCCTGAAACAGAACACAGGTGATGGTCGCACTGAGAAAAAAGCGGGTTACTTTTTCACAGAATATCAGGACCCCGGCATTGCAGAATCCTTCATTTCTTAACACATTCAGGTTTTTCAATACATCCAACGTGTCAAGCCCTTCAGGAATATTTGCGCGCCGAACGAATGTATCGTATCTTTTCTCTGAAAAATCTTTGTCCAGATGAAAATCTATATTGAGCTTCTGATCCCAGTAAATCAGGTTCTCTTTGAAAAAGAATTCCCGTATTTCATCCCTTGAAAGTTGCTGGGAATTGCTTCCTTCACGGATGAAAAATTTTCCTCCCACAGAATACGGTTTTTTATTTCCATCCGGGACGTGCACCACAAAAACGTCGCCAACTGTTTCAACATCCACAGAATAAGCAGGTTCCATATTCCTCGAAATGCTTTGAATAGAGGACTTTATCCTGTTTTTGTTCTTAATACCGGAAATATTTCCATTATCATCAACCCCGACAAGAATTTTCCCGCCAAGAGAATTTGCAAACGCGCAAATTTCTCTGCCGATTCCGGCAGAAAAACTTTTCTTAAACTCAGCATTGAATCCTTCGCCGAGTTTGATTATCTGCTGCAACTCTTTTTTATTCATCAAAGCGCCCTAAAAACATAAGTAAGTTTATGTATATTATACTATCCCACAATCCTCATCCCGATTCCCAAAAGAACATCAATAGATTTTCGATAGGTTTGCAATAAACTGTTTTGCGCTGCTTCACTTCCGCCACAAATTCAATATATGCCCTGCTTGACGCTATTCCATGGTCTCAATCTGTATTATTCAACTGCAAACGCTTTTTTCAAAAATCCATCCAAAACATCCGTCTTTGTCTCACCATCCTGCTCCGGACGAAGATTAAACTTATTAAGCCTCAAAAACCGGTAGCCATAGCTTTCAAGCTCTATCTGGCGGCTGATATCGTAATCAAGGTACTCTTGGCTAAAATTATGTTTGGTCACTATATCCGGGTTTTTTGTGTGATATTCCACGCCGTCATATTCCAGGATCAGGGCCTGCTCTTTGCCGCCTTTT
>JAFCZU010000475.1 GCA_019314185.1 Deltaproteobacteria bacterium
AATTTGTAACTTTCCATACCGGCACATCCGAAAACAACAATCAGCGCAAACAAGCCTATCAATGTCATCCAGTTTCTTTTCATGAACTTCATTTTATCCACTCCCAAGATATTTATTACGGTAATATTTTAACTTCCAGTTTGTTTTGGGTCATCTCTACTATTTTAATCTTCCTTTTACCCATTTTCATCGCAGCAATATCATCGGCCAGGCTCTGCGTGTTTCCCCTGATCTCTACATCCAGTTCAACACGTCCACCTGCGTAAGAACGCTGGAACAATTGCTTAACACCCCTTACCCTGTTTGCGACGATTTCCTTAAATTTTGTAAGATCTTTATACGATTTAAGGCCCGAGGCAAGCAATTTGACCGTAACTATATTTGTCAATTCCGAGGACCATCGATCTACTATCTGATCCATCATGTTTTCTGCCAGGTTATTTCCTATTTCTTCAATAATCGATTTTTCCTCATCCCCCATTCCAGGCGCTGACCTGGTATCGCTATCCGTAGCAATGACTTCACCTGTGTCAACCTTTACAGCTTTAACAGATGCAATGGCTTTGTTAAACTGCATTTCGACATCATCCACCTTGACGGATCTGCTGGAAGATTCCACACCACCAATAATCATAACTTCCGCACCGTAACGGTGGCCAACTCGCCTTATAGCCTTCTTATCAAAAGCTAACCTCTGAAGGCGCTCGTGTCTCATATTATTTTTAGCAGTTTCTGCATCAATTACCTTAAAACCGTTCGATATAAAATATTTTGCCATAGCAGCTTCGGCAATCAGATTCGCCTGGTCTTTTTTGTTAAATATGATCATCAAACGAGGCTTTGATTTCCGCGTCATAATAAGATTAACTGCTTCCATCCTGTTCTTGAGCTTTCCAATACCAACGTCGGCTTCGATTGTTACCCTGAGAAGATTGCCTTCTCTCACTTCGGAGATTACCTCATAAGAATTTATGAAGCCCCTGGATTCGGATAAAATTTGATCTAATTTAACCTCGTAATTTACAACCTCTGTAGTACTGGAAATCATTACCCCAATCGATCTTTCAATCACATTTCTCAAGGCATGGTCCAATGCCTTATCTCTTGCAATATCAATTCGGTTGTCATGAATGAATGATGTTCCCTGTGATGTAACTAAGTTTTTTGCGGGAGATGATGCCACTGCAACAAGTGAAAAAAATAAAGCGAGAATAAGTATTATGATCTTTTTCACTATATATCCCTTTCATTTTAAAGATGCATTATTGAAAATACGACGAGGATTTTCATTAGAACGAATAACAGGTTAAATATTATTCAAAAAAAGGAGGAGGTGTCAAGGTTAAATAAAGTAATTCCTTGAAAAAAATGACTATCTCAATTGATCCTGTTGATATAATCTTTCAAAGCTATCTGCCAGTACCTCATTGTTCTTTGTGTGGCGTGAGAAAACTTCTTGCAGCTCAAAACCGAATAATGTGGTCGAAGTGCCTTGCGTGGAAATGTATCGTATGTGACAGGTTTTACCTCTACATTTTTCACGTCCGCATATTCCAATATTTTCAAGGCAAATTCATACCAGCTGCAGGTCCCCCTGTTCGTAACATGAAATATGCCTGTGTGGTTACCCTCTATAAGTACCTTAACCGCAGATGCTAAATCGACAGTGTACGTGGGCGAACCGATCTGATCGTCTACCACCTGGAGAGACCGTTCAATGTGTGCCTTGTCAATAATTGTATCGACAAAATTCTTTCCGTTCCTACCATACAGCCAGGCAGTCCGTATTAATATGTAATTATTCGAATATTCTTTCAGGTACAATTCACCCTGGAGTTTAGACTGACCATAAACGTTTATTGGATTATAGGGAAAGTCCTCCGTATAAGGAGTATTCTGCGTACCGTCAAAAACATAATCGGTGCTGAAATGGACAATTTTAATTCCCTGTTCCGTGCATGACCGAACCACATTTTTCACACCTTCTGCATTAACAGCAAAGCATGTCTCTTGATTGTCTTCACAGTCATCGACATTTGTATATGCTGCTGCATTTATGACAACCTCGGCGTCGGACTCAACGATCACACGGCGACAATCCTGTTTATCCGTAATGTCGAAATCGTCAATATCTTTTCCGATAACATCATGCGATGCGCTCAGTTTACCGACAATATCAGTACCAAGCATTCCCATATGTCCCAAAACCAGAATCTTCATCAGTACCTCACTTCCTTTAAAAAAAGGCCCTGCGGCGGCGCCGTCATACCCGCTTTTGTTCTATCTTTACATTCCATGATTTCGAAAAACTCCGTTGATGTGAGCTTCCCTTTACCTGCATCAACCAGAGTGCCTACAATGTTCCTGACCATATGGCGCAAGAAACCATTCGCTTCTATAGTAATGCTTATCATATGATCTCCTTTTGTTTCAATGCTGACATCAATAACAGTTCTGACATGATTTGAAGCATCATCATTAGCCCCGCAAAAGGAGGAGAAGTCATGGGTTCCCTTGAGCAGAATGATCGCCTCTCTCATAGCATTTACGTTAAGGGGATCATAAATGTTCCACGAGTAATTTCTGTAAAGTGCAGATCTGATACAGCTGTTATATATATTGAAGGAATATACCTTGCTTCCGGCATCATACCTTGCGTGAAATCCATCGTCTACCTCTGATAACTCTTTAACAACGATATCCTTTGGAAGAAGGCTGTTTATTCCTCTTAAGAGATTTGAAACCCCAATCAGGGATTTCGTTTTGAAGTTTGCGACCTGATTTATTGCGTGAACACCTGCATCGGTCCTTCCGGAGCCAATGACTTTTATTTTTTCCTGAGTAATATTTTTTCCTGAGTAATCGTACTGATCTTTTCTTCTAAAACCTGCTGAATCGTAATGCCATTTGGTTGCCATTGCCATCCATGATAACAGGTACCATCATATTCGACAATGATCTTGATATTTCTCATGATGCTGGTCACTCATTGCTCATTGCTCATTGCTCATTGCTCATCGCTCGTCTCATTCAAAGCTTCAACGGCAGGAAGTTTTTTTCCTTCCAGAAGCTTGAGAGACGCACCGCCGCCGGTTGATATATAAGTAATGTAATCACTCTCACCAGCTTGGTGAATGGCAACATCCGTATCGCCTCCCCCTACAATTGTAAGAGCGTGTGAACTTGCAACGGCATGTGCCATGGCGACTGTTCCCCTGCTGAATGCGTCAATCTCAAACACACCCATAGGACCGTTCCACATGACTGTTTTCGCATCATGCAGAACCTCGGCAAAAAGAGTAATCGTAGCAGGACCAATATCCAG
>JAFCZU010000091.1 GCA_019314185.1 Deltaproteobacteria bacterium
TTTTTCTGATTTAAAGATCTTACCAAGCAGGTTATCGTGAAGGAGAGAATCAATGGGTATATTGAAAAGAAAAAAAAGTTCTATTGAATTGTTCAGCAGTCCGAAAGCGATGAGATTGATCGTTGCCCTAAGTAGTATTTTTATGGCAGCAACTTTGTTCTTTGTTTTTGGTTGTGAACAAAAAGCCGGTATCCTGCCTTCGCAGGCAGCCTCCGAGCAGAAAGCGACGGCGGTTGCAACAGTTACCGGGCCGGAACTGACTGATGCTCAATGTGTATTGTGCCATCCGAAACAGCCGCAAACAATAGATGCCAGCGGAGGCAAGCACAAAACCGAAGTTGGTTGTATGGACTGTCACCAGGAGCATCCGCCTCAGGGTGAGCAGGCTATTCCCCAATGCAGTATGTGTCATAGCGGAGAGCCCCATTACGAACTCGAGCAGTGTTCAAGTTGTCATACCGATACTCATGCTCCTCTTGATTTAACGATAGAAGGTGATATCACAGGGCCATGTTTAACGTGTCATCAGCAACAGGGTGATGAGCTGGCAAAACACCCAAGCGCACATACGGATCTGGCTTGTAATGAGTGCCACGCAACAGTTCACAAAAAGATTCCTGACTGCATGGAATGTCATCAGAAACATACCGAAGAGATGGATTTTGCGGCATGTGTGTCCTGCCATCAGGTACACCAGCCTCTTTTGGTCACTTATAGTGAGAATACCCCATCGAGCTACTGCGGGGCATGTCATGAAGAGGCTGTCAGTCTGCTGGAGGCGAATACGACCAAGCACCACGATCTGGCCTGTGTTTACTGCCACAAAAATGAGCATAAAACTGTTCCCCCTTGTTTTGCATGTCACGGTAAGCCCCATCCTGACAGTATGTTGAAGAAATTCCCGGAATGTGGTGATTGCCATGGCACAGCCCATGATTTAAAAGGATAATGGTCGGAGGCCAGAAGTCTGAGGGTAGGGGCGGGTTTAAAACCCGCCGGTACAAGTCGGAGGTCAAAACACGTAGTTCAGCCTAAACCAAGAAAAGTTTGGGGAATTTAGCTAAATAACTTTCGAAAATCTGTGTAATCTGTGTATGGGATTAGAAGGAAAGGGTTTGATATGACTATTTCAAAAGGTAAGGCTGTAGCGGTTATTGTTGTTGGAATAATGCTTTTATCGGGATTTGGAATATTCTGTCCGGTAGAGGCAAAAGAAGTTGCGGCTCCAGCTCAGGAGATTGAGAAGATATCGCCTTATGAAATGGATATAAAACCTCTTACAACGGATCAGTGCGGTCAGTGTCATTTTTCTGTTTTCAGCGCTATAAAAAATCAGGGTGGCAGGCATCAGATCGATTGTGTGCGATGCCATACCGAATACCATGTGTATTCTCCTCGAAAGCAGAATTACGACAAGATCATGCCTGAATGCGCTTCGTGCCATGTGAGCGCAAGCGGCGGTCCGTTTCATGGAAAAAACGAGAACCTTACTCCCTGTCTCGTGTGTCATGCTGATCCGCACAAACCTCTTGAAATTCCCATGTCGGATATTGAAACTTCTTGTGCTCTCTGTCACACCAAGGAGGGTAATGAAATAAAGAATTATCCGAGCAAGCATACCAGCGAGGTTGCCTGTGCTGACTGCCATGCTGAAAAACACGGACAGATTCCTGAGTGCAGCGTTTGCCATGAATCCCACAGTCCTGAGGTTCAGCTTGCCACAGCAGACTGTATGACATGTCATCCTGTTCACAAGCCTACACAGATCTCATACAGCAAAGAAACACAGTCCACTATTTGTGCAGGATGTCATGATCAGGCTTATAATCTGCTTCAGAAAAAAGAAACAAAACATACATTTGTTGCATGTTCTGACTGCCATCCATCTCATAAAGAGATTCCTGCGTGCAGCAGATGTCATGGAGAACCCCATCCAAAAAGCATGTTGCAGGATACGACAAAATGTGGTGATTGCCATGGTATTGCACATGATCTTAATTAGTGCTTGAACGAAAAGTCCGATTTTTTGTAGGTTGGGTTGAGCGTAATCAATTTTGTTGGGTTTCGTGCCTCAACCCAACCTACGAATATCAAGCAATTACCAAAACATAGTTTCAGTAAGCGAAACCCAACAAATCATGTAGCAGGGATTTTCGTTCAGATACTAATTAGTGAAGTGAAAAATTTTCGGTCTATAACGCAATCATCATTTAGGTTTTGAGCTTTTTTTCAGCTTGCGCCATTTCTCAAGCCTTTGTTTTATTGTCTTTTCATATCCCCTGTCTGTGGGAAAGTAGTAAAGCTTGCCCTGAAGCTTTTCCGGCAAATAGTTCTGTGGAGTAAATCCTTCATTATAGTCATGTCCATACTTGTAATCTTTTCCATACCCGATATCTTTCATCAGTCTGGTCGGAGCATTCCTTATATGCAGCGGAACAGGCTGAGATCCCGAAGTTTTAATTTCCTTTTTAACCATTTTATAAGATGTATATATAGTGTTACTTTTGGGCGCTGTTGCAAGATAAACAGCGGCCTGGGTTAGAGCCAGCTCTCCTTCAGGGTGTCCTAAAAACTTAAATGCTTCCATGGCGTTTAAAGCGACTCCGAGTGCATATGGATCTGCATTACCTACGTCTTCGGATGCAAATCTGACCATTCTTCGGGCAACATATAATGGATTTTCTCCGGCCAGCAACATTCGTTCGAGCCAATAGATTGCCGCGTCAGGATCGCTTCCACGCAGGCTTTTATGAAATGCTGATATAAGATTATAATGTTCTTCCCCTGATTTGTCATATATAAGCGCTTTTTTCTGCAAAGCATTCTCTAAATCCTGCAAACTTATGCGCCTTGTTTTTTTCTTTTCCAGGTCTTTTTGCGGCATTAGTAATGAAGCGGCTAATTCAAGGCTGTTTAAGGCAACACGAGCATCCCCTTCCGCAATGTGTATCAGATAGGCAATAGCATTCCGGTCAAAATCAGGATTAATATTGCCAAGCCCATTTTTTTTATCTTTAAGAGCCCTGTCAATTATTTCAGCAATATCATCTGATGAAAGAGGCTTCAGGATTATCACGCGGCATCTTGATAAGAGGGGAGAAATTACTTCAAAAGAAGGATTTTCGGTTGTAGCTCCGATTAATGTTATAAGACCGCTTTCAACATGATGGAGGAATGCATCCTGCTGGGCCTTGTTGAACCTGTGTATTTCGTCAACAAAAAGTAAAGTTCGTTTTTGATAAAGCTTTTGCCGATTTTTTGCATCTTCTATAACAAGCCTTATTTCTTTAACCCCTGAAAGCACGGCAGAAAAATGAACAAAACAGGAACTGGTTTCACAGGCAATCAATCTTGCAAGGGTGGTTTTTCCGCATCCGGGCGGCCCCCACAGGATCATGGAAAAAATCTGATCTTTTTCAATGGCATGGCGGATTAAAGAACCCTTGCCCACGGCATCTCTTTGACCCATGAATTCATCAAGATTCTGCGGGCGCATCTTTTCAGCAAGGGGTCTCGATGCGTCTGCGGTTTCTTTTGCTCTGTATTCAAACAAATCCAATTTTTATCCTTCTGCAATACTTTTACCACAGAGATCACAGAGCACACTGAGGTTTTGTATAAATAAAAAATTGTTAATAATTTAACATTTTGAAAATTTGGTTGCATTTTAATATCAAATATCGAACAAAAAATTTCGAATGATGAAGTGCCTGCCTGTGCGTATACGCATGCAGACAGGTGGAATCGCAACATTCTATCTTTGATGAATTCCCAAAATGCTCAAAAGCCGTTCACAAAAGACTTTTTACGAGGCCCTCATCTTTTTAAATATTAAAAATGATAGAATATCTTGTTTCGACATTTATAATTTCTTGCTCGATATTCTGCGGTTCAAAACATTTTTTTTGTGATTTTCGCGCGCTCTGTGGTGAAAAATACTACTTTTTTTTGTTTTTGGATGTTTTTTATATTCTTTGCCTGTTCGCTTGCGGAAGAACAGTCTGACAGGTGTTTTGTCTAACCCTGCTTCTAATCGAATTTGATTGATAAGATATCTTTTGTAAGAAAAATGGACGGCATCAGGATAATTGACAAAACAGATAAAGGTAGGGGGGGTTGTGGATATCTGTGTGGCATAATAAAATTTAAGCCGTTGCCCCTTGTGCAAAGATGTCTCATTTTTTTCAATTGCCGTCTTAAATATTCTATTTAACTGCCCTGTTCCAATTCGTATGGCATACTGAGTGTAAACTTCATCCACAAGCTTGAAAACTTTTGCAACTCTTTGACCCGTTAAAGCCGAGATAGTTGTCGCCGGAGCAAAATTCAAATATTTTGCTTCCATCTTTAGCTGTTCGTAGTATTTTTTTACCGTATTGCTGTTTTTTTCAATAAGATCCCATTTGTTCAGCAGCAAAATGCAGCCACATCCACGCTCAAAAGCATAACCCGCAATGGTTATGTCCTGTTCTGTAATTCCCTCATCCGCATCCATAACAATAAGGGCTACATCACATCTATCAAGGCTTCTTAAGGCTTTAATTATGGAAAACTTCTCAATTTTTTTTGAAACCTTTCCTTTACGTCGTATGCCGGCGGTATCAATTAGAAGGTAGGATTTTTCATTAATCTTGCAGACAGAGTCAACAGCATCCCGTGTTGTACCCGGGATATTACTTACAACCATGCGGTTTTCACCGAGGATACGATTTATAAGGGATGATTTACCGACATTCGGCCTGCCGACCACCGCAAGCTTTATAATATCCTGTAATTTTTCCTCGGCAAATTCCGGAAGCGCTAAAACCAGATTATCAAGAAAACTTGATATTCCGTAACGATGTTCAGCTGAAACAGGGTATAATATTTCAATGCCAAGGCTGTAAAAATCGTATATGTTTTTTTCATGTTCCGGGCTGTCGATTTTATTGACAGCATAAAAAACAGGCTTTGTAATTGAGCGGAGAATTTCGGTTATATCTTTATCAAAAGGGGAGATACCTTCTTTACCGTCGAGCAAAAAAATGATAACGTCAGCATCTTCTAATGCTTGTTGGACCTGAAAACGTATATGATGTGCGAAATCGTCATTTTTTTCCAGGGAAAATCCGCCGGTATCGACAAGAATAAACTCAATGTCATTCCACATTGCATTACCATAAATGCTATCTCTGGTAACACCCGGAAAATTATCAACAAGAGCATCTCTTGATTTGGTGATACGATTAAAAAATGTTGATTTGCCCACATTGGGGCGGCCGATTAGGGCTACAATAGGTTTCATATGATTTATGATAATCGACAATCTTATATCTTTCAAGAACAAATTAAAAGATGAACGTCGAACATCGAACATCCAACGTTGAACATCGAATGATGAAATCGCTCCTGCCGCGGTGGGCGCGAGCCCTTAACCACTTGACGAGGTTTATATTATGATAATACTTGGCATTGAAACATCTTGTGATGACACGGCTGCTGCGGTAGTGGTTGATGGAACTAAAATTTTATCCTCTGTTGTATCATCCCAGATAGATGTTCATCATTCATACGGCGGGGTTGTGCCCGAACTTGCTTC
This sequence comes from Deltaproteobacteria bacterium, assembly GCA_019314185.1. The sequence goes on from JAFCZU010000091.1 coordinate 5,579, forward strand.
AAGGAAACATATTGAGTCTATTGTTCCAGTTGTCAAGGAGGCGATCAGTAAGTCCGGTATTAGTTTAAAACAGTTGGACGGGATTGCTGTTACCCAGGGTCCAGGGCTGATCGGTTCATTGCTTGTCGGGTTTTCCTTTGCAAAGGGATATGCTTATGCTCTCGATCTTCCGTGGATTGGTGTAAATCATCTTTATGGCCATATAAATTCAGTATTTCTGGAATCTGATCCGCCTCCATTTCCATTTGCAGCTCTTCTGGTATCAGGCGGGCATACTGCTGTCTATTATGTTAAATCTCACAGAGATATTGAGCTTATGGGGCAAACCAGGGATGATGCTGCCGGAGAAGCATTTGACAAGGTCGCCAAAATGTTAGGGCTTGGCTATCCCGGCGGGATTGTTATTGATAATATTTCAAAACATGGAGACCCGGGAAAAATCGTTTTCCCAAGAGCATATTTAAACAAGTCCGAATTTGACTTTAGCTTCAGTGGTGTTAAGACATCAGTAAACCGCTATATCCAGACCCACGAGGGAGAATATAAAGATATAATTCCTGATATTGTGGCAGGATTTCAGGAATCGGTTGTTGATGTTTTGTCATATAAGATAATAAATGCTGCGATGGAAAAGAGGTGCGATCATATTGCCATTGTTGGAGGAGTGGCTGCAAACAGCAGGTTGAGGGAAAAGGTTATTCATGATGCCGGTAAAAAAGGTATTGCCGCTCATATCCCTTGTTTGCATTTTTGCGGGGATAATGCCGCAATGATTGCTGCTGTGGGTTATCATTATTTAAAAGATGGATATAAATCCGATATTAATGATGATGTGTATTCAAGGGTAAAAATATCCGGACAATAAAATTTGACTTAAAGCAATATTTTTACTATTTAATTGAGTTCTTTCTAAGTGTAATAACAGAACAAATGGGCAAGGATAAAATTTAAGCATAAGCATAAGGAGAGGAGTATGAATAGAAAATTCTGGGCATTAAGCTTGATTGCGTTATGGCTTGTTGTCCCACTGGCAGTACAGGCTGAGGAGATGACCGGACATGAGGTTATGGAAAAACAAAAGGAATTGCATAAAGTTCAAAGTGAAATTGGAGATGAAATCATGCTTCTCGTGGACAAGGACGGCAGCAAAGAAAAGAGGAGGGTCAAACGCTATGCAAAAGAAGTAGGCGACGATGTTTATCGTTATCTGATCGTATTTCTCAATCCTGCTGATATCAGGGGGACAGCTCTCCTCACATGGGAACAAAAAGAACGAGAGAATGATCAATGGTTGTATCTTCCGGCACAGAAAAAAATGCAGCGCATCGCAAAGGGAAGCAAGAAGAATTACTTCATGGGCACAGACTTTACATATGAAGACATGGAACCGGAAGATATTGACAGCTTTAATTACACGATCTTGCGTTCTGAAAAGCTGAATCAGGACAAAAAGGATTTTGACTGTTATGTAATCGAGGCAGTTCCGGCCAACAAAGAAAAAAAGAAGGAAAGCGGTTATTCTAAACGGATTATGTGGATAGAAAAAGAATATTTGTATACCGTTAAGGTGGAGTTTTATGATCGCAGAGGCAGATTGCAGAAGATGCAAACTAATCATGGGCTGGAAAATGTTTCCGGGACAATATGGCGCGCGAAAAAAACTCTGATGAATCATCTGGTGAAAAAACATAAAACCCTTACAGGCACTACGTCAAGAAGGATCAATACGTCTGTAAAGGATTCTGTTTTTACAGAACGCTTTATACTTTCCGGCAAACACACACAGTAAGGGAAAGGGCCTAAAGTATATTAAAGTGCCTAAAATGCCTAAAGTTAAGGAATTCTGCCATTTTATACCTGCAGGCAGGTTTCTTAAATCATTAATACATAATTGTGGTGGACTCTAAGTGGTTTTGGGTTATCAATTAGCACGCCGAAGGCGTACCACAACTTTAGGCACTCATGTTCGCACCGAAGGTGCGCTAAGATTGATGGTGAAGGGTTATACTTATGCGTAAATTTATGTTGTGGAGCCGGAATCACCCATGGATTGTGATATTTGTAGTTGCTATTATAACAGTTTTTGCCTCATACAGCGCCCGCAACATAAGGATCGATGCTTCAACAGAAGGTATGATGATCCAGGGAGATCCTGCCCAGGAATATTATCATGAAACTCTGAAAAAATTTGGGACAGACAATATTACCGTCATTTTTATCAATGACAAAAATCTCTTTACTCCTGAAAAGCTGAAACTATTAGATGAGCTGGTTTTCAAATTCGAGGAATTACATGGAGTCAGCAAGGTTGAAAGCCTTTATTCCGTAACCAACTTTAAAGGAGTTGATGGGGCTCTTGAAACCAACCCCCTGATGGATTGGCCGCCTGAAACTCAGGAAGAGGCCGAACAGATAAAAGCAGACGCTCTCCGCAATCCCATCCTTCTAAACAACTTGATTTCAAAAGACGGCACTGCTACAGCGATAAACCTTTTTGTAGAAGTAAATCCTGATGAGCCTGGATTTAATGTTAAGTTTTCCAAACAGGTAGATGAAATCATAAAACCGTTTCAAAACCGGTTTGATGGTATATTCCAGATCGGTCTTTCCTACACCCGTCGTTTAATAAGTGATAATATTATAGGAGATACGGTTAAACTGATGCCGATGGCGATTTTTGTTCTCCTGCTAACCTTGATCGTATTCATGCGTTCAGCCAGCGGAGCTATATTGCCAATACTTACGGCGGGTACAAGTATAGTCTGGACAGCCGGTTTTATGGCCTATGTGGATATTCCTCTTAATGTGCTTACTGTTATTGTTCCTTCTCTTATCGTTGTTATCGGCTCGACAGAAGACATACATATTCTTTCCGAATATTTGGAAAGTATTGGAGAAACAGGGGGCAACAGAACTGAGGCTATTAAAATTATGTCAGGGAAAGTCAGCACGGCAATACTTCTCACCTCGATGACAACTTTTATCGGATTTCTTTCCATTACACTAAACCAGATAATTCTGCTCAAGCAATTCGGTATTGTGGCTGCATTTGGTCTTTTCGTTAATCCTTTTATTACCTGTTTTCTCGCCCCGGTTTATCTCCGTTTTTTTGGTTCTACAAAAGGCAAAATGCCTGGAGAGCACAAGGCGAGTTTTGCAAACCGCTTTTTTGGCATGCTTGCCGATAATATAATAAAAATTATTTACAGCAATAAACTGCTGGTTCTTACTTTTTTTCTCGGCATAGCTGCTGTCATCGGACTTTTTACATTCCAAGTTAATGTGGATAATGATCTTCTCGGCTATTTTAAAAAAAACTCGGCAATACGCAGCCGCAGCGAGATACTTCATGAGGACCTGGCGGGTGCTCAGACTTTTTTTATCCGTATAAACAGCGGTTTTCCGGGTACTTTTAAGCAACCGGAAAATCTTGCTTACATTGCTCAAATACAAAAATATATCTCTGAAAAAGGGTGGTTTGATAAAACAAAATCCCTTGCAGATGATATATGTATAATACATAGAGAAATGAACAACGGCGATGAAAAATACTTCAAGGTGCCTGATTCTGCCGGCCTGGTTGCCCAGTACCTTCTGTTTTTACAAAGAGATGAAATCTCCCGTTACGTGACCGCAGATTTCAGTGAAGCAAATATTCTGGTAAGACATAATATCAGTTCCTCCTACGAACTTGCTGATGCACTTCAAGATCTTGAGCAACACATTAAAAAGACTTTGAATCCTCATTTCTTGTGGGAGTTTACCGGCGAAAATATCCTCGTTAATGCGGCCGCGGACAGTATGGCTGAGGGCCAGGCAAAATCACTTTCCATAGTTCTTGTTCTCATCTTTATCATTATGTCGATCCTGTTTGTCAATGTTAAGGCCGGCGTTTTATCACTTATTCCGAATTTGTTTCCAATTGTTCTTAACTTTGGCATTATGGGTATTTT
>JAFCZU010000476.1 GCA_019314185.1 Deltaproteobacteria bacterium
CACGAAGCTGCACTAAACAACATAAAAACAGCGATGGAGCTTTGGATGGAAACAGCAAAGGAGTTTAATGACCATATTCCTGTTCCACAAGGCCGTCGTCTTGCTTTTGCCTAAACTGTAAAGGGCACCGAATCGGGTAGGGGGGAGTTTCTCTCTCCCCTACCCACACCACATAGCAAGCGGGTCCGCACTATGCGGTTCCCCGAGAGTTTTAAAATACCGTCCAACTTCTGACTGTATTACAAGGCTGGCTATGGCCAACACGCCGAATATTATTGGCTCGCCCTGTCGAGTTCATCGCCTTTTCGAATATGACCGGCTCCTCCTTGCTCTCAAAGGTTCGGCCCTTCACCCTGTCCTGTCTATTAAAACAGGCATTTGGCTACTATGACCTCTGCTGACTTCTGCCCGGTCACCTTACGAGTTATCCCATAAAGCGATGCCTTATAATGCCTCATATTTACCAATCCTGAATAGCTCCTCTTTGTTTTGTTTCTCGATATCAGGCGGGATGCTCCTCACGATATCGCCGGGACTTGGTAAACCGGTTGCCCCTGCCGTTATTTCACTGAATGGTAAAATGAAACATCAAAAGCCGCACGCCGGACAGATCTCCCCGGATAAGAACGTAAACTTTTGCTACACAACCGCAGCATTTACCATATCTCCTGAACCACTGGACTTCGTTATGTTGTGCTAACTCACCCGGAAACTTGGCCTTGTATTCTGTTCGTCGACTCATAGCTTTGCACTCCGGGTTGGACGTTCGTTTCACTCACTCTCGCCTGCGGCGAGCCTTCCGCTTCGCTCCGCCTTCAGACCCTTCCTCACGGAAACGCCCTTGCCTTTGGCTAATACTTTTGCTAATATATCAAATATTAACGGGGTTCACGTATAGGGGACTTTCACCCCATAAGTTCACGCCCATGCCGGGCGTACACAAATCACTTGAGCTAACGGGAAGCGCTGGTTCGTTCTTGGATAATGATTAATCATGCTAAAACTGAGCGCCGTAGCTCAGTTCATACATTATGTGTGAATGAGTTTATCCAATTAGGAACGGGGACGAAATAACTTCCCCAACTATGCATCACAGCTTCAAGCCATCTTTGCCCGATCTTAAATCCCAAAAATATCAAAATAGCCTGCTATTCTATCAACTTTTCTATGCGCCTACTTGGGGAAGTTATTTCGTCCCCGTTCCTTAGCGAATAAATGAATGAGCAACTTGGTGGGGATTATATGGAAAAAGGAAAATGGGGGCTAAGCATTGATATCGAAGGGTTTTCAAAGAAATATGAACATAGTGAAAGGATGAAAGATGCCGAAATTATGGCACTTAATGAACTTATGAGTGCTGTAATTAAGATTGGAGAGAATGTATACCCTGGTAAGCCTGTCAATAATTATTCTGAAAGGTTATTTGCACATCAGTTTGGTGATGGTTTTGTAATCACGTCCGATTTTTATGAGCGAAATGCAGAAAGATGTGTAGCTATCGCATTTTCGTTAATGCGTCATATGATGCTGAGGGGATATGCTACTAAAGTGGCGATATCTACTGGTGGTATGTCAGATATTAGTGGCTGTTACCCAGAAGCTGTAAGAAATTCAAAGTGTAATAGAGTGCATATAGGGAGGGGGCTAATGACCACGGTTTCGGTTATGGGAACAGCCTTAACAAGATCTCACAAATTATTATCCCGTATATCCGGAAGTGTATTGGTTTTAGATGAAAGCAGGTTTGAAAAAATTCCTCGTAAAGTTGTTGTCTCCCAAAAGAAGAAGTATTTTACGATAGACTGGCTATCGAATGAGTTAACTTTAGCTCAAGAAATATCAGCAGCAGCGAACCTGGAGTATGGGGACAGGGCTCAGTTACTTAAAAGCTTTGATAGGTATATTACGCAAGAACCTGTTCCCCCTCCTTACTGGGTTGAGTCAACACTGGCATCATGGAAGTGTTAACACACATAACAACCATCAAACCAGCCCAGGTTATATATGGAAAGTAGATTCCCGCTGGCTTACGCCCGTGGTCCTCTGCTAATTTCGATAGAGGAAATCAATTATGAATAATTATTCTGAAAAATGGGATGAAATTTGTTTCCTGCTATCAGAGAGTATCAATCAAACTTTGCCTGAAAGGGAATTTGAAAATCAGGTTGTAAGGGCAATCGAAGTTCTTGGCTGGCGAGAATTCAAGAATGAAATTAAAAGACAACCAATAGTCCAGCTTGGTCGTGAAGGCACGCTTCGCCCAGATTTAATAATTTATGGTAACGACAACAAATCCCTAATTGTTGTGGAAGTCAAGCGCCCCTCCGAGGATATAAAAAAGGATTATATAATAGGGCAATTAAGATCTTACATGAGGCAAATGAAATCGGATTTTGGATTCTTAATTGGCTCAGACCTCAGAGTCTTTTATGATGGGGCATTAAATCCTCATACTGATCCAATATTGTTAGAGAGAATTGAATTTGGAAAACAATCAGAGAAAGGTATCAGTTTTGTAAAACTTTTTAATAAAAGTAGTTTGGCAGAAAATAGGCATGATGAATATTTAAAAGGCAAGCTCCATACATTCAATAAAAAAAAGGAAGTAAGTAAATTAGTCCAGCAGTTAACCTCATTTGAAATAAAGCTGAAAGTAGTAGGTTACCTTAGAAATGAATTTCCAGATATTGATGATGAAACTTTTTCCGACGCGCTTCAGCACGTTCATGTTGAAATTTCAAGAAAGGGCGAATTAAAACAACAAATAGCCACAGTTGAAAAGCAAGAAAGAACACCAATAAGAAAAAAGATTCGTCGCCAAATCCATGTACCAAATCAACAAATAATTGAAAGTGTACCGGTTTCAGCAAAAATCGCAAATATTCCATTTGAAAGTCACTTAGAAATTCGATTGAGGCATATTTATGGAGTTTTGTATTTCATGAAGCAAGGACTTGATTTCCCATTTGCAACTCATCAGACTTTGAAATTTTTCCCAGAAGTTCAAGATTATCAAACCATATCTGATAAATGCGCAAGAGGGTTTGCAGGTAATGTTGATACATTTATATCTTGGTTCAACTCAGGCCAAATGCTGAATAAGCTACATGCAAAATTCAGTTTGCCAGATCATGACTATGAAATATTCAAGGAATTGCTTGGGTAACAACCAAATGATACCACACAACAATCTCTTCCAGCGGATCGCAAAAAGCCGCGCCCGCTGAAGAGTACGAGAATAAAGTTATGGGAACAATTAAAGACATTGTTGACCTCACCACTCAACTTGCGAATAGTGTAGCAGATCGCAAAATAGCGTCAGAGTTAAACGCCATCCAGTCTCTAATTTTGCAGCTCCAATCCGAACAGGCAGCGCTTCACGAAGCAAATATCGAGTTAAGAGAGGAACGCCTCTCACTCAAGGAACGAATTCAGGAACTGGAAACAGAGAATCAAGGATTGATGTCGGCTTCTGCTTCAGTACCTAATGGTGTTCCCACATGCCCAAATTGCTCCACTATGTCCAAACCTTTTTTCATGAGACCAGTGGCAAGTGATTTTGTGCATTTATTAAATGCAACACACGAATGCCCGAAGTGCAAATATAATACAAAGATTGGAGAACTGGAAGGTATCTCCTAACCTGTCATTTCACCAGAGCGGACACAGAAAGAATTTGGGGTCAAAATTTGGGGTCAAAGCTTGAATTGTGAATTAATTCTTTCAAAAATTGGTTTTTTCGCTTTTTTGTCTTTATTTATTTACTTTTTAAAGGTTTTTGCTCAATGACTGATAGATCTGCCAAGCTTTGTTACCAACCTTCTGCTTGCTCTGTACATACTGATTTTGTTAAATAGTAGTGGCTTAATTGTCACACTCTAATTCACAATTCAAGCTTTGACACTTCCTTTTGACACTTCCTTCTTAGAGAAG
>JAFCZU010000477.1 GCA_019314185.1 Deltaproteobacteria bacterium
CATATGATGATAAAAACACTTCAGGAAGTGTACGGAGACGAATTCTATCGTTATACCTACATCGCGGACAGTAAAATGCTGAATAAGAAGAACTTGAATCTCGTCTTCCTCGACGATAAACCGGTAAAGATAATCTCCCGCATTCCTGAAAACTTCGCAGGAAAGCTTGCAGAAAAAATTCGTATTCTGGCATACGAAAAACAAGAATGGAAGAATCTTGGTATCTGCTGCGAACATCCTGCCGGGAAAGGAAAAGAACCGGAATACTGGGTTCAAACATTTAAACGACTGGTCTTTGGCTTCCCGATCTGGATTCATATTTATAGAAGCGGTGATGCAGAGCGTCGTCTGCAGTCAAAGATAGAAAAGGATCGTGCGACGTTTGAATAGATCTTAAAATTTTGACGGATAGAGAGTTTGCCTGTGAACCGGATGCAAACACTGATCTTGTGGCATTCCTCAAAACTCATTCGAAATCCTTCTTTTCGGTAAGTCTTTCTGCTGTTGCATCCGTCAACGAAAAGAATCCGGTTGGAAGGCCATCCGCAAAGCCCAAACCAAAACAGATTGAGGTTGTATGGGCAGTCAGTGCAGGACAAATCATCCCAAATGAAGGAAAAATTGAACGCCAGCGTCAGAAAGATGAATCGTTTTGTCTTCTGACGAATATTGATCCGGATACTTTGGGAAGCAGGGAGGTTCTTCTGAGGTATAAGGCTCAGCATAAAGTGGAAATACTCCCATTTGACCTATTGGTTTACGTACCTTGCCATCGAAACAGTATCGGTGGTGCTAATGTCCCTGGAAATCTCGAAAGAATACCTATCGACCTTTAACCGTCAGATACAAACGCAGCTTTACAACCCATGTTCTCCAGATTCCCTATTAAACTGCTCGTTTTTTGTGTTTAAATAGCCACTCAGTAGCTTTAATGCTATCGATTTCCTCTTTTTAAAAAAAATCTTTTACAAAATTTTTGTAGAACAGACTTTTTACCGAAAAGCATTTATGCATGCTGTTACTATATAATAATTGAGAACAGACCATGTACCTACAATCACATTCACGAAAGAAGGACGACAAGAGTTACACGTATTATTCCATTGCAGAGTCCTATCGCGAAGATGGAAAGAATAAGAAGAAAGTGCTATCTTATCTAGGATGTCTCACATCGCAGCAGGCTCAGCAGATTCGCAATGCACTAAAAATTACTCGATCTGCAGACACATTTGTCGTATCCCTTGATGAACTACTTTTCGAAGACCATTGGCGTTATCTTGATGTGGCTTTTCTGAACCATTTATGGGATAAGGAATGGGGTCTATCGAATATATTCCCGTCTCCCGAAGAGACGAGCAGAACTAGAAGGAAAGAGATTTCCACAGCCGATGTAGCCAAAATTCTCGCTATTTACAGATGCCTTGACCCTGGAAGTTATTTATCTGCAGTAGAATGGCTTGAAACAACTGTTTGTGACAGCATTATCGGGATCGGCAAGGAGCATTTCAATGAATCCCGGATCTACCGAGAACTCACTGCGATCGAGCAGCAAAAGGAAGCGATTGAGCAGTGGCTTTACCAGAAGCTGATGGACCGATCCAAAGAAAGCATGCGAATTATCTTTTTCGATCTCTCTGACTCATATTTTGAGGGGCAAGAATGTACGCTTGCGAAACCAGGTCGAACCAAGGCACATGGATTCAAGGAAAAACGGATTATTCTTTCCCTGCTCGTCAACTCTGAAGGGTATCCATTTTCCTGGGACATCCTTGAGGATTACACGTCCGATGTCAGAACACTAAAGGGAAATGCTAACAGATGGGCGCAGCGGTTTAAGTTTCCGAGACTCGTCATGGTTTTTGATCGCGGAATGGTCTCCGACGAAAATCTCCGGTACTTGGAAGAGAGTGACAACTATCTTTACATCACTGCACTGGACAAGGACCAGCTTGCCGGGGTCGATGGCGTCAACTTGGGGAGGTTCGAGAGTTTTTCAGAGGACACCACAAAAGATGAGATTGTTTCAAAGGGCCTGTCCAGATATGACGATTCCACTTACTATGAAGATCTGGGAGTGGATAGCAGTGGCAGGCGTCATGTATTAGTCTTCAATTTGGATCTTCTTAGGGCGCAGCGAAAAACAAGGGAAAAACTCGTCGAAATGGCATTTGAGGTGCTGAAGAAGGAAAAAGAGGAACTTTTGAATGCAAAGAAAAGCCGAAGGCTGAAGACCACCGAACGGAGGATCGACGAAAAACTTGAGAAGCTAAAGATGAGAAGTTATGCAGGATACAGGCTCGAAAATGTAAATCTTGATGGGGTATCGAGCTTTGACCTCAAATACTGGAGAAAGACAAACGATATTGAAAAGGCTCGACTGAGAGATGGAATCTGGATGATCGTTACAAACATCTCTGATACTGTGGAACCAAAAGAGTATCGGCTTGGTCCGGAAGAACTCATCTCTGCTTATCGGGGCAAGAATCAAATCGAAGAGGCGTTTAAAGAAGTTAAATCATTTCTTAAGTTCCAGCCGACCTTTGTCTACACCGACGAGCATGTTCGCGCTCACTACACGATATGCATCCTATCCTATTTATTGGATATGACCATCGCAAACAAGCTCAAGGAAAGGCCGATCAATGAGGTTGGCAGCGTGAGAAAAGTTTATAAAAAGCTGAGAAGATGCGAACTGGGAAGAGTGAGTGTAAATGGTACAAACCGTAGCGGATTGAAACTCATGCCTTTAACATATGATCAAAAGAGCATAATAAAACTATTTAATTGTAGCTATCTAGCGCGGAGTAGCTACTTGAGATCAATCGGTGCGGGTGGGGATGTAGAACAGACTTCAAAACCCATGTGCTTTACCGCTAGCGTTTTTGGTTTGAATCTGACGAAGATGGGTAATAATTTTAGAAATTCACCATTGCCAAAGAATCGCATCATTGCATAACAAAGATTAAATCACCTTCGATGCTTTGAAACCCCTGCGAGGATTGGCATGGACAAGAACGAGAAGGTTAACGAACTCGCCAGGAGGCGCGGCTATCTCTGGCCCGCCTTTGAGCTTTACGGCGGAGCTGCTGGATTTTATGATTATGGCCCACTGGGCGCGCCCCTCAAGAGGCGCATT
>JAFCZU010000478.1 GCA_019314185.1 Deltaproteobacteria bacterium
CATGCAAAAAGCACAGCATTTCGGCAATTGACTACGAAGAAGACGAGATTGAGATGGAATTGGAACGTCTTAGCAGAAGGGAAAGCTGATGCTTATTGTCGCTGATAGTTCTGCGCTGATAGTTCTGCGCTGGTAACACTGGCAATTTGCAAGTGTATAGATGTACTCGACAAGGTATTCGACAAGATCAATGTCCCTCAGGCAGAATTGGTTTCAGGGCATTAATAACCCCAAAAAACCTACTGTCGGATGTTCGGCAGCATGGACGCTACAGCATGGTAGGTTGGGTTAATAAAAAAAATAGGAAGACTATGCTTATGAAAACTGCAATGGTCAGAAAAACTGTTTTTGTTGTTCTTATTGCTTTTACAATTGTGAATGTATTCGGCTGCGGCGGTGTTACGAAGCAGATAGTTCGCACAAAGGAAAAGGATAAGTTTGTACGCGTTATAATAAACGATAAAAATATTAAGTCTGAAAAATACGGACCAAAGCTTGTGGGTAAAATAAAGGCTGCCTTTCGGAAGTCCTTTGAGAATGTTTCGGTGCGGACAGGATATGATAACCCAAAGAATGGTGAAATATTGATAACGCCTAACTCAATTAACTCAGGTAGTTTATACGCAGAAACTATCAAAGAGGCAGAAAGAAAGAGACGTGATATTCCTCATGGTGGGGCTATGATGATGAAACTCAAGGCAACAACTGTAGTATCAACTATCAATAATGACGACGTTTATATTTTGCAGAATGAAGGCATTTTTTTTCACTCAACCCCACACTTTATTGTTTCGAATATTCTTGGGATTGCTACTTGTACGGTTAGTATGATTATTGAATTTTTTATATATGAAAACATTGCAAAAAATAGGGCAATTGAGTCTACTGCTATAGATCTCCACAACAAAGTTGTCACTTCTTCCAAATTCAGGGCATATGCTGAATCCGCCAGAATGTTGCAAACATCAGCCGCTGATTTAAAGATCACACCAACATTTGCCGATTTCGATGCACTTCTCCCCAACAACACCATCGACGCTGCCGAACAATCCACAATCATTGCCACCATCACAAACTCCGGCAAAGGCACTGCCTTTGATGTAATGCTCAACACCGAATCAAACTACAAAAACATCGAATTCCCCGAAACCATCCCGGTCGGCGACATCCAGCCCGGAGAATCAAAAGACATAAAAATCAACATAAAAGCCGATCTTGATCTAAACACCGGCACTGTTCCATTCCTGATATCCTGCACGGAAAAGCGGGGATATGATGCCAGAAAGATAAATCTCAAGGTTCCGGCCGTGCGGCTTGAAAGACCTGAAATAGTTGTTGCAAGCTATAGAATTAATGACGGCAGCACCGGTCTTGCCAGGGGCAACGGCAATGGAATCCCTGAAAATGGCGAGACCATTGAGATTACTGCATTTGTCAAAAATGAAGGCGCAGGAGACGCTCTGAACGTCACGCTTGTCCTTGATACTGCTTTTGGAATTGAGGTCGTGCAAAGAGAGTCTTTGGTGGGCACAATTTCTCCAGGCCAAAGCGCAAAGGCAAAATTGGCCTTCCATATCCCTCGCACCTTTTCAGGAAATGATCTTTTTTTCAAGCTTGCTGCTTCAGAAGTTCGTCTCGGGCATTCCGCGGTAAAAGAAGTGGCTTTTCACTATGAATCCAATATGCCCATGCTCGCCTTTGCCTCCCGCATTCTTCGCGGAGGCGAAGAGGTTGAGCGCGTTGCCAATGGAGAGTCATTTGAGCTGGAGATTACGCCCAAAAATCACGGAAGTTTAAGCGCCAAAAATATTCGGCTCCGAGTTAACTCGCCCGACCTGAACTATTCATCTGCTACGGTAAATATCGGCGACCTTAAACCGGGAACGTCAGGCAGCCCCCAATGGTTTGACTTTCATATCCCGAGAGCCTTTGCAAATTCAAAACTGATCGTTGAGTTTTCGCTGGATCAATCGGATTTTGCAGAAAAAACCGATACTATTGAGATACCGGTTGCGGTCATAGCTCCCAAACTTGCATATACTGCCGTTGTTTCCGGCAGATATGGAGGAAACACTATTGAACAGGGCGAACGGGCATATCTTGAAATGCAGGTTCAAAACACCGGCGGCCTTGAAGCAAGGGACGTAAAGCTGAAACTAAATATCGCAAATTCAAAAGTTAAGATCATGGATGAAAATGTGAGAGTGCTCCCGCGCATTCCGGCTGGAAGTTTTAGTGAAACCGTAAAATTTGACCTTTTGGTTCTACGAAAAGTTCAACCCGGCGAGCTTCCTGTAAGGATTTCTCTTACACAGGCCGATTTTCCGGATGTAGATTTTGAGCATAAGCTTATGGTAAAGGCTGAGGACGCCGAAATGATGGAAGTTGTGGCAGCAACAGGATACAAGGCGCGCCATTTCACATCTTCAGGCTCAATCGGGCCTGTTCTTGCCATTGCCCGCCCTCAAAACGGCCTGCGCGTTTATGATGAAAGCCTCTATATCTCTGGGACTGTAGTTGATGCAAGGGGAATTGACAGGATTGAGGTAAAGATAAACGGAATACAAAAACCTGTAACGATTGCGTCCGCATCCACGATGAACAAAAAGGAGTTCTCCGCAAGCCTTCATCTTCAAAACGGAGAAAACAGGATAGTAGTCGCAGCCTATAATAACAACGATGTCAGGAGCGAAGAGGTCAGAATTGTTTATAAAGCGACGGCAGTTGGAGGCAAATCTCATATCCCGCCACTTTCGCTTTTTTGCGACGTGGATAAAAAGGCTCTGGAGCTGCCTGCTGTTGGCCAAAATGCCGATCACAAAAAATGGGCTATTTTACACGGCTCTTTCGTATTCCGTCTGAAAACTGTTTTGCTCTTTTTGATGAACAGGCAACATTAGGCGAATTTTTGGACCTGTTCGAAGATAGGCTGCCGTCTTTAGTGCGCAAAGGAGATACGGTCTATTGCTACTTTGCCGGACACGGCGTGCCGGATGTCGGAGATCAGACGTCGTATCTGCTTCCGTATGACGGAAAACCCTCCAATCCAAGACGGACAGCTTATTCATCCGCCGACCTGTATACATCATTAGGCAGGCTCAAGGCAAAGAATGTCTTTGTATTTCTGGATGCATGCTTCAGCGGAGCCTCTGGTCGAAGCAAAGGTCAAAAACTTCTCTTTGAAGGAGCAAGGCCGGGGGTTGTGCAGATCAAGGATCAGATACTGGCCCAGAAAAATCTGACGCTGTTTGCGGCCGCAAAATCAAACCAGATAAGCAATGCCTATCAAGAAAAGCAGCACGGTCTTTTTACCTATTTTCTGTTAAAAGGGTTGGGTGGAGATAGTGTATGCAATAAAGAAGGTGCGATCAGAGTGAGAGATCTGGCAGACTACATAGAGACAAATGTCAATACCATCTCACGAAGGTTCGGAGCAAACCTGGCGCAGACTCCTGTAGTTAAAGGAGAGCAAGGGAAAGAAGATCTGGTTATTGTGGAAAAAATGCAGTGAACATAGCATTTTGGATTGCGGAATCTCGTGAAGAAAGGAGGTAAACTTCTATGAACGTAGTTCTCAAAAAACAGTTAAATGAAATGACGGACAGTGAACTT
>JAFCZU010000479.1 GCA_019314185.1 Deltaproteobacteria bacterium
CAGCTTTTTTTCGTTATTTTCGTGTGGTTTGTGGTTAGCCATCCTACACTCCCTCCACGTCCCACATACGTTTCATGAACTCCTCTTCAATGAGGCGGACTTTCCAGTTTTCATTATCCAGCTTCAGGTTCGGCAGGTTGTTGCTACCGTTGACATATATGGTATCAAATTCAAAATCACGGGTGCTGATTCGGTTTTTTTGAAACCATTCATCCAGCATCAGGTTGTCTTGCTCAAGATCACCGGTAAGTTTGCGCCAGACAATCAGTATTTTTTCTTTTTGACCGTTATTAGGATTGCTAGGATCTGAAGGTATCCAGCCTTCCACTTTTCTGAACCACCACGGTCCGTTTTTATCCTGTTTAATACGGCCATCCACGATTAGACGTGTTTGCTGATTCTCGGGCAGTTCCGGATCAGGTTCTCGTTTGAATTTGACGGTAAATGTCAGGGGCGTGGCAATGTGGACAACGCGCAGGCCGATGAGATAGTTAAATGTCTCCACAAGGTCAACATTTTTGACCACATACTCATCACTGCCGAGTTGTTTTACTTTAAGTTTGTAGGCACAAGGATCGGCAAAAGCATCAATATTCAGCAAACTCTGGCTGCCACGGGTCTCCACGTCAAGCAGATAGCGGAGCATGTAGTCTTCATAAAGATTCGGGTTGTCTTGATATGCTTTAGCATTATTGTCGAAACTCAGGTTATTCAGGGTGTCTTCGTAGGATTCGAGACGCAGGTATTTAAAACAATGGGAAACGCCGGTGTGGCGGGCGGTTGGCTTGCCGTCTTTCCAGGATTCGGAGTAGATGACTTTCTGAATGCGGGGTTTTAACACTGTGTCAAAATAATCAGCCATTTCCACGAGAATGTATTTGCGGCGGCCATTGTCTTCACGGTTGAGGTTGATTACTGCGTGGGCTGTGGTGCCGGAGCCTGCGAAGTAGTCAACCCAGTAGCCTTCCTTATGACGTGTGGCTACGAGTAACAGGGTCAGCAGCTTTGAAGGCTTAGGATAAGGCACAGCGTATTGTTCCCCTAAAAGTTGATGTAGTTCATCATTTGCATCTTCGTTTGTTCCCCAGCCATATTTGCTTAAATCGTTAATGTCATATGCTCTGAAGTCTGACTCCGCTTGACTTCCCACCCTTGGAAGCAAGTCTTTCATTATTTTATATCTGGGCTCGTTTACAATTCGCCGCAGGTATAAATCCTGAGTTATGTACAACTCTCCTTTTCGCACATATTCGTTCATACTGTTCTGTGAATAACGCCAATTACCCTCAATGACTAATTCCTTGGCTAATAATCCGTTTTTTATGACCAAATTGGATTTCAAAAGAAGATTCATATTCCCAGCACTAATGACTTCCCCGCTTTTTAATACATGGTTTTTATCTCTGTACTTACTCGGAATGCCTGATTGAATTCTTCGGATTTCCCGAGGGTTAGAAGCATTAACACAAGGATAAGTCTCTGTATCCGAAGCAATTTCTCCAATAAGCCCAGAAAACACCTCAGGCTGTTTGGAAACACAGAGAATATAGTCCTTCATTCGAGCAATTTGTCCGCTCAAAAAGCTGCCTTTTTTCTTTTTTTCCCATATCAAAGTAGAAAAAAAACGACCTTTCCCATACTTGTGTCGTAACAGTGTAGCCAAATGTTCTTGTTCCTCGTCTCCAATGCTTGCAAAGAAAGCTCCGCTGCTGGTCAGGGTCTTCATCCCGTCGTTTATCCTTTCTTCAACCATGGTCAGCCAAGTAGAGGAAGAGTAACTATCTTTATATAGAAAACCGTCATCGCCTGTGTTGTATGGTGGATCTATAAAGACATTTGAGACTTGCTTTGAAATATTTCTTTCTATCAGTCTTAACGCCTGAAAATTTTCAGAATGAATCAGCAGACCATCGCATTGCTCATCAAAATCATCTATAGATGCAATCAGCCTTTCCTTGAATTTCTCATCAAAAAATCCGGTATCCACAACCAAGAACGGATTTTCTTTCAAGAACTTCACTGTCAGCGGTTTGGAATATTTCCGGCTATGCAAATCCCCTTTAATCTCATCAATCGCAAACAGCTTTACCCAATCTTTCCTTTGCGCCTCATTATCCGCAATTTCATGATACAAATCCTCGGGTACCCGGTCCAGAGTGATGCAATAATTTGTTTCAACCACAAACTTTTTCTTGAGCCATAGTTTTTTCTGAAAGTCTTCAAGCTGAGATAGAAAATCAATAATCTTGTGGGATATCTTTCGCAGGATTTTGATCTTGGTTAAATATGATTCCACGGCCGGAACATCGGCGTTTTCTATGTCATCCAGCCGCATCACCTCGTTTTTGATATAAAAGTCCAGTTCGCGCCGCAGAAATCCGCCAAGGTCTTTGTGGATAAAATAATCACAGGTATTACGGGCAGTGTACTGATTGACATACTTTGCCAGCAGTGAACGTTTTTTATTCTTCTCTGTTGGAGCCGGAAATTCCAGCAGGCGTAAATATTTTTTAGCGCTTTTCGTGTCTTTTGTGGTTTCCAATTCGTTAAATATAGTTTCTACTGCTTTGTCATTCCGCTTATCCCGCCATGCTTTTTCCTGGCCTGTCTTTTTTGGGTCCGGCCTGTATTCAAAATTGACAATCAGCTCGCCGTCCTTATTAAATTCAACTGGATTGTTCTTGTGGATAATAAAGAATCGTTTTGTGGCATTGCTGTAGGTCTTTAGATTATATACTTCAGTAGTTTGAATATTTTTCAGATTTTGTTGACAGAAAGAAAAGATTATCAGAATAAATAAGCCTCTTTGCAGAGGCTTTTTTATTTTG
>JAFCZU010000480.1 GCA_019314185.1 Deltaproteobacteria bacterium
TAGTATAATTACGAAACTTTTCACTGAAAAATCAAGGGGTTTTTTAATGTTATCGAATTTTACAGCCACACTCTAAATTCTTGACGTAACCATGCTGATTTGATAAAAAAACAGGTATGATAAAAAATTCCATAATATTTGAACGGATGCGGGAAAAAATGGTCAGAGAACAGATCGCATCACGCGGGATAACCGATCTAAACGTTCTGGAAGCCATGAATAAAGTGCCAAGACATCTTTTTGTCAGTGAGGCTTTAATGGATCAGGCATATGGTGATTTTCCGCTCCCCATTGGAGAACAACAAACAATTTCACAACCTTATATTGTAGCCGAAATGACACAGGCATTACAACTCAAAAGAGAAGACCGTGTGCTTGAAATCGGAACAGGATCAGGATATCAGGCTGTTATCATAGCTGAAATCGTATTTCGAGTTTACACCATAGAAAGAATACGTCCAATTTTTATAAAAACACGAAAACTCTTTGATGAACTTCACTATCATAATATTGTAACCAAATATTCTGACGGCACTTCAGGGTGGGAAGATGAAAGCCCTTTTGACGCCATAATAGTTACCGCCGGCGCCCCGACAATTCCTGAGACACTTGTAAACCAGATGGCAATTGGCGGACGCATGGTGATACCGGTCGGGACCCAACATTCACAAGAGTTGATCAAGCTGACCAGAGATGAAAACGATGTTCATACAACATCTCTTGGTGGATGCAGATTTGTTAAGCTTGTTGGCGAATATGGATGGGAAAATCAATAAATGCTTAAACATCTTTATTCCTGGGTTCTCCACTGGGCGGAAACAGCTTATGGAACGTGGGCGCTGTTTTTTTTAGCTTTTTGTGAATCTTCTTTTTTCCCAATACCCCCTGATATTCTTCTTATAGCTCTTTCCGCGACTATCCCTAAAAAAGCTTTTAAATACGCTTTGATATGTTCGGCCGGATCCGTGTTTGGCGGATGCCTGGGTTATCTTATCGGGTGGCAGTTTATGCTCAGCATAGGAGAAAAGATTATTAACTTTTACGGCATGTCACAGAAAGTTGATTACATCAGAACTCTCTATATGCAATATGATGCATTGGCTATCGGTGTGGCCGGATTTACCCCCATACCTTACAAGGTGTTTACAATCTCAGCAGGAGCTTTTGGCATCAATTTTCCTGTGTTTGTAATTGCATCTCTTGTTTCCCGCTCTTTGCGTTTTTTCCTTGTCGGTGGGCTGATATATTACTTTGGGCCTGCGATTCAATCATTTATTAGTAAATATTTTAATATACTGGCTGTTGCATTCACTATTTTGCTTGTTGCGGGGTTTGCAATCATCAAGTATTTTTTTTAATCAGTATGTTACAGGCAATATACAATCACAACGCATATAAAAATTTAATTAGATGCTATAAAAAAGAGCCAAGAGGAAATTTAAAAATCGTTTCTTTTTGCAAATCTCTCAACAAAGTTCCCCCTTTAGCTATTCCAATACGCTCGATTTTACCGTCTGTCACCAGCGTCCATCGTTTTTATGGTTTGCCGGCTTGTATGTATGCAGAAAACACCATAAATTCTGTTCTCTCTCCCACGTTTCAACTCTTGATTATTTGTTTGCTGTTTCCCCTTTATTAATAGTAAGTTAGGGCTCTTAAGCCGAGAACCGTAAATGTTAACCCGCTCAGGCCAGGTATTAACTAATGCCCAATTTCTTGAACTGCTTCAGGATCAACTTTTTGCTCATGAACCCCTGATGCCGGTAAACCTCTTTGCCGTTTGAATCAAAAAAGGTTAGAGTGGGCGTTACATATATTTTGTGTTTATTGGCAAGTGCTTGATATTTATAAACATCAATCACAATGACTTCAGCTTTCCCTAAATATTCCTTCCCGACTGCCTGAAGTATGGGTCTCATTTGACGGCAGGGAAGACAGGAATTTGATCCGAAATCGACCAGAACAGGTTTGCCACTCTGCAGAGCATTTAAAAAATCCTGCTCTGTGTTCGAATCAGGAGCTTTAACGGTAATCTTTTGTAAAACTTCTTCGTTGATTTCAACAGTAGCGTTTTTACGGAGATCTCCAATGAACTGTTCCAACTGTTTTTGTTGTTTTCCCTGCCTTATTATCTGTTCGATCATCGGGGCCACCTGTTCCAGTGATTTTCCCTCCATTCGATCTTTATATATTTCATAGAATGCTTCAATTTCTTTCTGGCTGACAGCAGGAACAGAAGAAAATTTTTCCTCTATGAACTCTTTGATTACCGCATTTTCAGATGATATGGAACCTTCATGATCTTTCTTTTTCCTGGCAGGCAATAGGCCCTGTTTTTTAGCCTCCTGCAATATAAGAGTTCTAACAATCATTCCTTCAAGGAATTTAGCCGGCTCTTCTTTAATAATTCCCCTGGTCTGTTCTTTAACTTTCCCTGTTTCCTGATTAAAGTCTCTGACCGTAATATTTTCGCCATTTACCGTAACAAGAACTTGTCCACCGCTTAGCTTTGGATAAAACAGGTAAAAAAGGGCGGCTCCCGCAAGTACGACAATTAGAATTACTACTATGATACTGTTTTTTCGGTCCATTTCTCCTCCGTGCAATAAATGTAGGTATAATAGTTTGTTAAAGAAGCCAAGTCTTGATTTCTTCTTTTTTCGGAATCTTTCTTACGTTTTTAACATCACCGGAGCCTGTCCGAGAATTATGCTCTTAACAAAAAAGTGTGAAAGCGATACTAAATTTTTGCAAATTTCGTCATTATACATTTCCATAATCTGACTTGCCAATTTCGCACAACAACCCACCGTTTCCGCACTGAACTCATGACGGATTTTTTCAGCCAGCACTTCCGTTTGACTCACCAACTGATCGTCGATTTCCACATGACAAGAAAAAGCGATGCCGGCTGAAGACACCTTCCAGACGTGCAGATAATGCACAGCACAAACTTCGGGAATGTTTTCAATAAAATCCTTTATTTTTTGAATATCTATGCCTTTAGGAGTGGCATTCATCAAAACAGCCGTGGCCTCTTTGATGATATCCCAGCAGTTTTTCAGGATAAATACCACTATCAACAGAGAAAGCAGCGGGTCCAGCCAGTACCAGGGTTTGAAGATGAGAATCACGCCGCTAATCAGCACCACCACCGAGGTAAGCAGATCCCCCATCATATGAAGAAAGGCTCCCCGGATATTCAGATTGTCTTTAGAATCCCGGTGTAGCAGCCAGGCGGAAAACCCATTTCCCAAAATACCGACCCCCGCCAGGATCATAACAATTCCTCCGATTACGGGCTTCGGATGCAAAAACCGGATAACAGCTTCATAAACGATGAAAATCGAGGCTCCCACCAGAATCGCACCGTTGATCAGGGCAGCCATGACCTCAGCCCGCCGGTACCCGAATGTGTTTTCAGGAGAAGCGCCCTTTCGCCCAACCCTGAATGCAACGTAAGAAATCAGGACTGCGGCAAAATCACTGAAATTGTGTGCAGCGTCGGAAATAAGGGCTATACTGTTCGCTAAAAGACCGCCAATTACCTGGGCCACCGGAATAATGAAATTAAGTACAAGGGTGATAAGAAGACTTGATCCAGTGGTATCTTTCGCGTCTATATGGTGATTCGAACAGAAAGACTCACCCGCCATGTGATCAGGCCGATTGTGTAAAGATTTTTTAGAATGATTTTTCATACTATAACTTTTTGGTCAGGATAATGCTTTATCCTTTTTCCCAACAGGAAGATTGATATTCTGCCAGACCGACCAACCGTTTATCAGCATCCGGATATGTTTAAATCCCATATCATCCAAAAATAATACCAGAACATGGCTGAGTTTACAAGATTCCCATTTACAATAAGTAATTATAGTCATGTCCGGTGAAATATCTTCTATAAACTCAACGAACTCAAAAACAACAAATCCGATCATCAGAATCATTATCACGTTTTTTAAAGGTATTCCTTCAAGTGTTCGGATGCGCTCGATTGTGCCGCCTGACACCAATGCCAATCGATTTTATGGTTTGCCGGCTTGTATATATGCGGAAAACACCATTTAATCTTTTATGATAGCTGTTTTCCCGTACGGATTCAGGACTCGCCATTCAACTTATTCAACTCCCATTTTCTTTAATTGATTAACGATGGCTTTTTCGCTCATAAATCCAACATGGCGATAAACTTCTTTATCTTTGTAAACCTTTTCCATCTTTTCCATGATCGGCATCATCATCTTGCAGGGAATACATTCTCTTTGCCCCCAGATCAATCATAGTGACAGCGCTCTCGGCAGGAACTTTGTTGAAATCGTATGGTTGCTCTGCAGCGAATGCTGCTCCGGCAACCAGACTCAAACATAATATGTATGGTATTATTTTCAATATCGAATTTAATTTCATTCGTGGCTTTTCATTTTAAAGATAAGTTGAGCGATTTATTGCGAAGATATATGCCGAAATCTTGATGCATAAGGATTTGCGAAAACCATTCAGGAGAAATATGCTTCACCCCAGAGAAATAGGCTTCACATTTCACGAAGTAAACATTCCACAAGGCAAGAAGGTATACCGGTGGATATGTCGAGGATTTTCACAACTGCTTTTATTAAGCTATTTCTTTTCGATCCATGCCAGAATATCCTCCTTCTTCGGAATCTTGCCGACGCTCTTGACCTCGCCATTGACAACCACTGCCGGTGTTCCTAACACTCCGTAAGAGGCAATTTCCATTATGTCGGCAACTTTTTCGATTTGCGCTTCCACTCCGGCTTCCGCCACCGCTTCCTTAACAACCTTTTCCACCTGTTGACATTTAGGACAACCAGGCCCTAATACTTTTATATCCATCTTTTACCGCTCCTTTCTATTTTTTTAACCATTCAACAATCTTATTTCTTGAAGGCAACCTTCCAACAAATTTGACTTCTCCGTTAATTATCAAGGCAGGAGTGCCCATCACGCCGTATTTTCCGATTTCCTTGATATCTGTAATATGTTCAATATCTGCTGCAATATTCATCTTTGTCATCACTTCCTTAAGCTCATTTTCCAGACTGTTGCACTGGGGACATCCAGGCCCCAGGATCTTGATTCCAAGCCCTTCTGAACCCTCTTCTTCATAAGGCTCCCCGATATGTTTTTTGAATTCCCGCAAAAAAGCCCTGCCATATTCATCCTGAATATGTTCCGGAATGTAATTTTTTTCAG
>JAFCZU010000481.1 GCA_019314185.1 Deltaproteobacteria bacterium
GAGCGATCAACGAATATTGGGAGAGAGCGATTTTGTAATGGATGTACTTTCTGAGGCAAATGAGAATTTTTCCCGGAAATATCGTTTGAAAAGCCGCGGCATTAATTTTGAAAAGGTCGCTGAGAGAGTTTCTTCACTATTCGATCTGGAGAAGGATTATATAACCGGAAGAGGACGGCAAAGAAACAGGGTCCGTGCCAGGGATTTACTCTGTTATTGGTGTGCGATTGAGCTTAGAATTTCAATGGCGGATTTGTCAAAAAGACTTGACATGACACTTGCTGCGGTGAGCTACGCAGTAAAAAGAGGAGAGAAGATAGCGAAAGAAGCAGGTTGTCATCTAAACGATTGAGTTGTTTGAGTATTTAGAAAAATAAGGGGTCAAGTCTACGTTTGACCCATGAGCAATCTATTTTCTCTTATTTCAATATTGCTTCTGTATTTTTATCTTTATTCTTAAACTTCTATGCTCCCTTGAATCAAGGGTCAAACGTAGACTTGACCCCATTCCTTTACTTATAAAGGACAAGGAGCAAATAATATCTTATTTCACCTTTCCTAAAACCGCTGCAATATCTTCCCTGTATCATATTATTAATAATAAAAGATTCGAAAAAAGGTTCTTCTCAAATTCCGTGCGGGTAATATGCACGCCTTTTCTGCAAAATCTTTGAGTCTTTTTCAGCTTGATTTTGCGCCTATTTTGTGATAAATTTTTTGGTATAGTTTTTAGCCATAAAAGGAGGTGTAAAATATGCAACCAAACTTACAACCTAAAAAAGCCAGACTTAATGTTCAAATCTCTTCTGAACTTAAAAACAAACTTTACCAGCTATCTGCTTTTCAAGGCAAAAAAGTTTCTTCCCTGGTTCGAGAATCTATTGAAGAAAAGCTAAAACAAATTGACAAAAAGATATTTGAGGAAAAAATGAAGTGTGCCTATCAGGAGTTGGCACAGGAGAATCTGAAAATTTCAGAGGATTTCAAATACGTTGATACCGAAAATCTTTAATGAAAGACCTTTGCAGAACCTTATAAAACATGCCTTTTTGTCATTCCGTGCACGCGAAGCACGACACGGAATCCAGTATTATCAAACAGTTCCTGGATTCCGGGTCAAGCCCGGAATGACGAGTCTGTTATTCAAGTTAAGCGAGGCGATATCCATTATGCGAATCTTGATCCAGTTGTGGGAAGGGAAACAGGCAAAACCAGGCCTGTGCTTGTGATTCAAAACGACATTGGCAATATATACTCACCAACTACTATTGTGGCCGTAATCACTGAATATTCAGAAAAAAAAGCATCCTATCCCATCTGCGTTGCCATCAAGAAGGGGAATGGTCTTAAAAAAGATTCAGTTGTTAATTTATCCCAGATTACAACCATTGATAAAAACAGGCTGATTACTCCAAAAACAGGCACACTCCCAAACGATTCCATGAAAAAGGTTGATAATGCATTAAAGAACAGCCTGGCGCTTAGTTGATTGCACCCATGGATGCAGATATCGATTTGATCAAGGCTCAAATTGAAATGCTTCGTAATGACATCAATGATCTCGAAATTCAAATACCGAAATGGAACCCTAATAATTTGGCTGGCGCTAAGCGGCCAAGACATGTCGCGCGTAGGATTGTACAGTCATCACAACGTCTGGAAACTCTCGTGAAGGAAAACACCTTTTCACCCGGCGCATAGTTTCTGGGGCGCAATTAGCCCTTGAGTTATCTGCATAACAAATCACTTGTAAGGATTGCCTTTCGCTACGCTCCAGGTTCCCTCGCTCCGCTCAGCGGCCCCACAGTTCAGGCGTTCGACAGGTTAATGTATAAAATGAAAATTTTTGATCGCTTTAGAAAGTCAAAACCATCACCTATGGATTATTTGTATATAGACGAAACACGTCTTGATTCGTACATAGAACAAATCGGTTCAACAAGCACCTTACGAAAATCCCCATCTCTGAAATTTGGCATCTCGGATTCTGGTCCGAACATATCCGCAGAGCTCGCTACTCAATCCCGCGAAAAAACCAACCATGAAAAAGTATCTGAGTTGATTAACTATCTTGAGCATAACGATCATATCTCTCATACCCGTCCAGCCCTTGTTAACGAAAGTGGCGATTACATCAAAATACCTGATTTTGTGCTTGAAGAATGTGACGCTTACCGTATTTTGATCCCATCTACAAAGGATCTGGAGGACAGGACAGGAATAGTAATATGGGTGTCCGAATGGCCTTTAGAGAAGAATTTGAATTTGCTCTGTCCTCCAGGAATCCTATGCTTGATACAAGACTCAACGCACGATGACACTAAATACACTGCTGGATTCTCTCACTCTGGTTATACTTGGCTCCAAGCTTTGCTCTATCAACTTAGCCAAGAGAATATAGAAACGAAGCTGTCAACGGAGTATCCGTTATTACATATTGGAGATTATCAATACGATATTATGAGTGCTCAGAGCTATCTTTATAATGAGAGGCAACTATTTCGCTCTTATCCATTGCGGTGGCTTAAAGAAAAGGGATGTATACTGTCCACAAGCAGACGAATTGTGACTTTATACAGAATTCGCAATCTTGGAGGAGACGAGATCGGAACCGAAAATAAACAAGAGGATTTTACAGTCAGTACCTTCGCCTATCCTATTGTGATTTGGGCGGGGCTGAACCAGTCACTTGAGCGGAGCGCATAAAAACCGCGCCCGCTCAGTTCATCGATGAGAACAAAGGGGGACGTTGAATTTAGGCGTTTCTTTTTTCATTTGTTTGGGGGTGATGAAGTCACATGCCACATCAAGCCGGAATAGATGTGCCGGGCACCTTGCATCATATTATATGCTTGGCGCACGATGATGGGTTGGGGCTAAAGAGAATGATCAGTAGTGGTAGCGCAACTGGGCGATATGAATTGTATTTTCAGATACTTTATAAACGAACCTGTGTTCATCAGTGATTCGTCGGGACCAGTAGCCGGAAAGAGCATGTGTAACACGCGTCAAGAAGCGCTAATTGTACCACACCCGATATCATCATCTACGATGATCGCTGTGTCACGGCGCTGACTTACAGATGGCACCGAAATAATATTCCGGAAGTGTGACAGATAACACAAAAGTGGTTCCTGAAAAGTGCTTAAAAGCACATTTGTGGAATTATAGATTGACTCTTTGTTTTTTTCAACTATAATAAGCATTATGAAAAGAAATGTTTATGAACAGCTATTAAACTGGAAACAGTCTGAACTACGCAAGCCGCTTATCCTGAAAGGGGCAAGGCAGGTTGGAAAAACTTACATACTTAAAGAATTTGCAAGAAAGGAATATGATAATTTTGCTTATCTGAATTTTGAAGATGACCCGGCGCTTGACGCAATTTTCATGCACAGATTCGATAAACAAAAAATTGTCAGCTACCTTTCAGCTTATGCAAATGTGACAATATTACCGGATTCGAGTCTGATTATCTTTGATGAAATCCAGGCATCGGCTAATGCATTAAATGCATTAAAATATTTCAAAGAGAACGCTAATGAATATCATGTCATAGCAGCAGGATCATTGCTGGGAATAAAACTGGCCGGTCAAAAATCTTTTCCAGTAGGGCAGGTAAATTTTTTAACTCTTTACCCTATGTCTTTTCTGGAATTTCTTGATGCACTTGATAAAACGTCTCTACGGCATTTGATTGAAGCTAAAAAAGACGGGTTTGAACCTTTTCCGGAGCCTTTTCATGTTGAACTGGTAGAACTCCTGAAATATTATTATTTTACAGGAGGCATGCCTGAAGCAGTAGATACCTACTTGAAAACTAACAGTTTTGTTCACGTCCGGCAAATTCAAAAAGAGATCATTGATTCTTATCTTCTTGATTTTTCCAAGCACGCAGAAAAATCAGATATAATAAAAATATTTTCAATATGGCAGTCAATACCGGTTCATCTATCAAAAGAAAATAAGAAATTTATCTTTTCTGCTGTCAGGAAGAGCGCCAGGGCCAGAAATTATGAAAATGCTCTTCAGTGGTTAATTGACGCTGGAATTTTATATAAATCTTATAATGTATCAACCCCAAAACTTCCTCTTGAGGCTTACGCCAAAACAGACTTTTTCAAAATATTCTTTCTTGATATCGGATTGCTGGGAGCGATGTCGAATATTTCAATGGATATGATAGTAAGGGGAAATGCAATTTTTACACATTTTCATGGTGCAATGGTTGAAAACTACGTAGCCCAGCAGCTCATAGAAAAATTCCGGACAAATTTGTTCTACTGGACCAGCCAGGGCAAAGCAGAGGTTGATTTTTTATTTTCAGTTAATGACATAATATATCCTGTTGAGGCTAAAGCTGGGATTAACCTGCAAAGTAAGAGTCTTAAGGTCTATAATGAAAAATACAAACCGCATATTTTATCACGTATGAGTCTGAAAAATTTAAAAAAAGATGATAACACTTGCAATTATCCCCTTTATGCGATTTCCCTGTTTCCTGTTTGCCTGTTTCCTGTTTGATTGATCGATTTAGACCACTACTTCAATATTCTCTTTTTGAGACTATGGGCACGGGGACGCACTAAACTTATCAACTTATTTTTCCTTCACACCATAAATATTTCCCTATAACCCCTTAAACATAATTTTTGATTATATTTTTGCAGGAATCATTTAATGTTGTACACCTCATTATGTGGTCCCATTAGTAAAAACTTAATAGTTTCGTCAGATGTTGTTGAACAATCGGAACAAGCAACAAATTCATCGTCTCCCTTTTTTCGGCATGCATCACAATACAGGTAGATTATGATAAAGTTACGTTTGACCGGGCAGGAGTAAAAGCCTCGCAAGTTACCCTTCAGAGGTTCGCCAAGTTCAA
This sequence comes from Deltaproteobacteria bacterium, assembly GCA_019314185.1. The sequence goes on from JAFCZU010000481.1 coordinate 4,886, forward strand.
CCGGGTACTCCATAATCTGGCGAACTTTCTGTTTAATCTGCTTCTTTATGCCGGCATGTTTCCTGAGGCCTTTCAGAAATGCCTTTTCAAATTCTGCTTTCATCAGTCACCAAAAACTTCTTTAAAGGTATGCCATTTGGCCGTGCCATTGCGAAGCTTGGACTGTACGTCGAGCAGTGCTTTGTGGAAATCGGGATCGGAAAATATAATCTCCATGCTATTCCCTTGTGCCTGCCGTTTGAGAGCAAGGATTAATTGTGTGACAACATTGGCGGCTGTTGTGCGGTTTTCTTTAACATATACCTTAATAAAATTTGCCAGATCTTGGTCAAGGCTGATATTTAAGCGTGTCTTAGACATGATATCCCTCCTCAAATAATGTTCCTATTATGCACATATCAGGAACAATTGTCAAATTATTTTGAAATATAGCTTTTTCACGGCCACATACGCACTAAACTTATCAAATTGTTTTTCCTTCACACCATAAAAGTTTAATCTATCTACAAGTTCTTGAAAAGCTTGGCGCACGATGATGGGTTGGGGCTGAGGGGACGAGGGGGACGTCCTTAAATAGTAAAATAACTTGACATTGAGTGTTTCTGGTGGTATGCATTCGACCATGCCCAGAACAGCGAGATTAGACACTCCCGGCCTTTTGCATCATATCATGATCAGAGGAATAGAGCGCCGTAAGATATTCAATGATGATAAAGATCGCGAAAATATCATCGAACGGCTATCTATTCTCCTGCCTGAA
>JAFCZU010000482.1 GCA_019314185.1 Deltaproteobacteria bacterium
GTTTATTCTGTCTGATTCGCCCATGTCGTGAGCTTTCATGGGGTTGGTTAATAACCACAAAATCTGTGACATAACAATTGGACACGGCATGGAACCGATGGTTTTCTGGGGTCCAAAGATGGACCAGGGGCTGATACAATAATACAACAGCTTTGATCCCGATGGGTGACTGGTGCGTATCAGAAATACATTGATCGCGAACCGACAAGATTGAAGTAACGGGTACGAACGGAAGGATAAAGCGAAGCTGTGCCGAAATGCCCACTTGATGGACAAGCAAAAAAGAAGAACTATTTTTGTAATGGAGAGGTGTGTTTTTTACTTGACCTCACCTTGAATGGGTGACCCCGATACTTGCTTGCCAAAACACCCCATTCATGCTACACGTATATTACGTGAATATTTTAAAGGAGGCGGGAGATGAAACAGAACATAACGCTCAGCCTTGATAAAGATTTAATCCAAAGGGCAAAGGTTATTTCCGCAAAACGCCGTTCCTCGGTCAGCAATATGCTCAGTCAGGAATTGCAGAGAATTATAGAATCTTCCGAAAACTACGAAATTTCCAGAAAGAAGGCTATCTCTAATCTGCGGACCGGATACCATCTTGGAGGCATAATCACTGCATCGAGAGAAGAACTTCATGAAAGGTAGAATCTTTGTCGATACAAATATACTGATTTATGCTCATGACCTGGATGCAGGCCCACGGCACGATATTGCCGCTTCTGCCATTGAAGAATTATGGGCAAATGAAGACGGTGTTATGAGCACACAGGTATTGCAAGAGTTTTATGTTAATGTAACGAGAAAAATAAATAAGCCGCTCTCTAAGGCACATGCTAGGGGAATTATTGAGAACTATTTATCATGGCATATCGAGACCAACGAACCCGATACCGTGCTCCTGGCATCTGAAATCGAAGAAAGGCACCTTTTATCCTTCTGGGATGCACTGATCATAGCAGCGGCCAGCCGGGCAAAAGTCGACAAAATTCTCACCGAGGATCTGAACCATGGCCAGAAAATAGAAGGTATTCTCATCGAAAACCCCTTCGCTGTTTAAGAACTTCCAAGGGACATGCCCCGATTTGAAGGGGTCTGGTTTTGACACTTGACAGATCTTTTTTCTGTAAAGTGTAAAGGCCTGACACCAGGATTCTCTGCAACAGAAAGGAGCAGAGCCATGAAAACCTTAAAAGATGCGGCAACTGTTTGGAAAGAAACAGAGGGCTATGTCTCAAAATGTCCTGAACTTGGCGTAACCAGTTGCGGCGATTTTTTTGAAGAAGCTTTAAATAATTTAAAGGAAGCTGTTGACCTGTATTTGGAAAACGCCAAAGAACTTGGCATCATTGAAGAAATTACAGAAAGCATGACTGATAAAGAGAAATACACAGCGTACCTTGAAGCGGTAATCTAATGACAAAACTTCCTATACTATCCTCAAAGCAAGTCATTAAAGCGCTTCGAAAGGCGGATTTTACTGACGCGTCCAGAAGAGGTAAAGGCAGCCATATTGCTATGGTAAAAAGAAGCCATAGGGAGTTATAATCCCGGAAGAAAAACCCATACCAAGAGGCACCCTGCGCGGGATACTGGAACAAGCAGGCCTGACAAGAGAAGAATTGCTGAACTTTGTATCTGGGAAATAAATCTGCTCCATACACATACATATACAATCCAGTGACTGGACTCCGGTTTCCACCGGAGTGACGACTTTCAAGTAACTTGTCATTCCCAAGAAGGAAAAGGTTAATCAGAGAGAGCGCCCTTTTTATAGATTACCCCTACTCCCTTTGTCGAAGACCCCGATGTAGTCGGGGATGGGAACGACAACCGTTAAGAGTGAACCGTAAACTGCACCAGGGGACATGACCTGATTTAGGTTTCATCAAATCAGGATCGTGTACCCGGAAGAAGCCTGAGAGAGTTTTTAATCTTTTCAATTAAGCATTTATCATTAACCGTTGCATTTTGTATTTTCGTGCTTTCGTGATAAGTTCATAATCTTTTTTCGTTATGCCTTTAATTTTTTCAAGTTAGATTTTTTCGTGTTTTCGTACTTTCGTGTTTTCGTAATAATTTTTTTGCAGTCATCTTTTTGTCTTTAATCTTTTAACATTAGCGTCCTTTGCGTCTTTGCGTGAGACAGTTTTTAATCTTTTATCTATATCCCCTTGACGTAACCATTGAGAAGACATATTATCCTACCAAAAGTAAGACAATTGGAGCGATAGTATGAGAACCAAGAAAAAAATGAGTATAACCATAGATGCGGATATATTTGCGGCCATTGAGAAAGAAACAGAATCCTGCAACATGGTGAAGAGCCAGTTGGCGCAAGATGCCTTCAAATTGTGGTTCAAAAAAAGGAACGAAGAATTGATGGCCAAAGGATATGTTGAAATGGCAAGTGAAGACAGGGAATTTGCCGGGACAACCCTTCACGCTCAAAATGAGGTCCTATCGTGAAAGATTTTCCCGCACGTGGTGAGGTGTGGCTTGTAAACTGGAATCCTGCCAGAGGAATCGAACAGGCAGGCAAAAGGCCGGCCCTTGTTATCCAGAATGATATTGGCAATGAAAAAGCATCCACCATAATTGTGGCAGCCATCTCAAGCTCCGTTAAAATCTATCCTATGAACGTGGAGCTTGATCCACCACAAGGAGGACTAAAGCGATCCTCTATCGTAAAAACAAGCCAGTTACTTACCGTATCAAAAGAAAGACTGGAAAAAAGATTCGGTCAAATCAGCGCGGAAAAGATGCAAGAAGTCAACCACGCTATTAAATTAAGCTTGGACCTTCTATGAAAAAGG
>JAFCZU010000092.1 GCA_019314185.1 Deltaproteobacteria bacterium
TTTCAGCCTTAAATCGATCACAGGGATAACCTTGCCGCGAAGGTTTATCACCCCTTTCACAAACTCCGGTGTTTGTGGCACGGTGGTAATCGGCATCATCCCGATGATTTCTTTGATCTTTAAAATACCTATGCCGTATTCTTCGTCTGACAAAGAAAAGGTAAGATACTTTCCTTCTCTGTCTTGCATGACCTTTACCCCAGTCGAAATCCCTGTCGGGTTATTTTTAACGGGGCAGGCGGCCTGGTCCATTGTTTCCGTTAATTCAGCCATTTCAAAACACCTCCTTTGTTATTTCGGTTGATAGGCTTTCAATTTTGGGGAAACAGACATGGAACGTACTCCCTTTACCCTTTTTGCTTTGAACCATGATAGAGCCTCCATGGCTTTTTACAATTCCATGTACTACGGACAGGCCCAGACCTGTTCCCTCTTCGGCTGCTTTTGTGGTAAAGTAGGGATCGAAGATATGATCCATCGTATTTTTATCCATGCCATGGCCTGTGTCGCTTACCGTAAGTCTTATGTAATCTCCTGGATCTAAGCTGTTTTGAAATATTTCTTCAGAGAGGATGGCTTCGGAGGACACAGAAATATTCTGAAGACCGACCTTTAGAGTTCCGCCTTTTTCGCGCATGGAATGATAGGCATTTGTGCAAAGATTTATCATCAACTGATGTATCCTGCCGGGATCGCCTAAGATTGTTCCGCAGTTTGCATGGATGTCCTGTTGAATATCGATGCTGTTTGGAATGCCTGCCCGAAGCAGCTTGAGAGCCTCCTTGATAATGAGATCAATCTTGATCGGTATTTGTTCCGGTTCATCCATTCGGCTGCAGTTGAGGATTTTCTTTGTAAGTTCTTTGGCGCGACTTGCAGCCTTCATTACCTCCAGCAGATTTTTTTGTGCCGGGTTATCTTCAGGCGTATGCATTATAGCGAGTTCGACATATCCGAACATAAGCAGCAGAATATTGTTGAAATCATGCGCAAGCCCTCCTGCCAGGGTACCGATGGCTCCCATTTTTTGCGCGTGAAGAAATTGTTTTTCTATCTTCCTCTTAGCTGTAACATCACGGATGATAAACAAAATATCGGTCGGTTCTCCTTTACTGTTCCGGCAAACTGACTGGCTGATGGTCACATCGATCATTTGACCATTTTTTGTCGTTGTCCTTATTTCCTTTTCCGGTACGGGTTTTTCCATGAGAAGATCGGCAACATCGGATTCGGTTTTTTTTTGATTCCAGCCATGCATATAAGTGATTTGTCTGCCGATTACTTCTTTTTTTTCATATCTGAAGATGCGGCTGAAAGATGGATTGATAAATTTTATTCTGCAAGAAAGGTCACAAATAACTATTGCATTTGGCGAAGAATCAAAAAATGACTGGAGAATTTTCTCATAATGTCCTGAATTCTTTTTTGTTTCGCTCTTGTTTGCTGCTTCATTTACCACCCGGCAGATTTCTTCCTGTTTTACCGGTTTGGTCAGATAGGCAAAGGTTCCATATTGAAGTGTTTCAGCCGCAGACCTGAAAGTCGGGTAAGCTGAAATCAGGATTGGTTCGCAAAAGGGCTGGACTTTTCTAATATGTTTCACAAGATCAAGGCCGTTTTGCCCGTTTTTTAATATCCGGTCAATTACAGCTACATCAAACTCATTGTCTGACAGGATAGCCCTGGCATCAATTATATTTTCCGCTACAGTGACTTCATGTCCTGCATTTGATAAAAATTTTTGGAATGAAAACCTGATGCTTTCTTCGTCATCAACAACAAGTATCTTGGCCATGGTGGTTCTCCTTTACTTGTGGCTTGTTGTTCATTGCTTTAGCCTTTCAGCTTTCAGCTTTGAGCTTCTTTTGTATTAATCTCTGAGCGTAATTGTATGCTTTTACTTGAGCAATACCCGTGCCGGAAATGAGAAAATAAGTTTTAATTTAATTTCAGCTATATTTTCAAATGGTTATACAAGAGACATGCATGCGGGAGTTGTTAAGAATAGCTGGGAAAAGTGTAACAGTTGTGGAAGTGTAATGTTACATGTGTGTAAAATGTTACGTTGATTGTTGATTGTTGATTGTTGATTGTTGATTGTTGATTGTTGATTGGTTGATTGGATGATTGGATGATTGGATGATTGGATGATTGGATGATTGGATACCGGGATACTCGACCACTCGACCACTTGACTACTCGACCACTCGACTACTCGACCACTCGACTACTCGACTACTCGACTACTCGACTACTCGACCACTCGACCAACCTCAGTGGGTTTGGTGAGTTTATATTCATTGATTTTTCGGTAGATGGTCTGCCTGCTCATACCGAGCAGCCGCGCGGCTTTGGCCTTGTTCCAGCCGGTCTTTTTTAATGCCCGGAGTATTTCCTGTGGTTCATCAACAGATCTTTTTTCAGGGGTATGGTTTTTGATTCTGGAATATTCCTGAATTTCGGATGGCAGATGATCAACCATAATAGTTCGATCATGGCAAAGGACGAATGCATGTTCTATGGCGTGTTCCAGCTCTCTTACGTTTCCCGGCCATGGATAGCGCATGAATATGGTCAAAGCTTCACTGGATATGTCGTCGATATCTTTGTTGAACTTTTTGTTAAACATGTCTTTAAAGTGATTAACAAGAAGCGGGATATCTTCTCTTTTTTGCTCAAGCGATGGCAGCGCGACCTCTATAACCTTAAGTCTGTAGTAGAGGTCTTCCCTGAATTCCCCCAATCTTACTTTTTCTCTCAAGTCGAGATTTGTGGCGGCAATCACGCGCGCATCTACCTTTATGGTTTTGGAATCTCCAACACGCTCAAATTCCTTTTCCTGAAGGAACCTCAAGAGTTTCAACTGTATTCTCGGTGAAATATCGCCAATTTCATCTAAGAAAATAGTACCTCCATCCGCCATTTGAAAGCGGCCCGTCTTATCCTTTACAGCGTTTGTAAAAGCTCCCTTGATATGTCCGAACAGTTCGCTTTCAAGCAGGTTTTCGCTTAGGACGGAACAATTGATAGTTATTAGCGGTTTGGCGGCACGAGTGCCTTCATAATGAAGCGCCTTTGCTATCAGCTCCTTGCCGGTGCCGGTTGCACCTGTGATCAACACTGTGGTTTCCGTGTCGGCCAGGTCTTCGAGGAGTCTGTAAAGTTTTTGCATATTCTCGTTTTTGCCGATAATATTATGAAATTGATGCCTCTGTTTTAATTTTCGCTCCAGATCAGTCAGTTTCGTGATATCCCTGATCACAAGGATTGCACCTATGAAATTGCCGGCCTGATCTACAAGTGGTGAACTGGTCAGCAGCACTACCTGCTCGGGACGGTCTTGATGTCTGCATTCAATACGGCGCTCTTGAATGGTGCTTCTTGTTTCCAGTGTCTCCTTTAAAACATTAAAACATGATTTACTGCATTGGCCGGCAACTTCAGTGAATTGTTTTTCGATGATTTCCGATGGAAGAAGCCCGCAAATGCGCTTTGCTGCCGCATTGGCATTTATAATGCGCATTTTATTATCTATCGTGATAATAGCATCCTGCAAACTTTTAAATATGGCTTCCAGCTTGAGGCGGTATTTCTTGTTTTCCGCTTCTAATTTTTTTTTGCTGTCCAAAAGGCTTTTGTGTCGGAGTGCATGAGCGGTTATACGCAGCAGGGTTTCTTTGCGAACAGGTTTGGGCATGTAATCAAAAGCGCCAAGGCGGACAGCATCTGTCGCTGTCTCAATATTCGGTTCCCCCGTTATTATGATAACCGGGCATTGCAGATCCCTCTTCTTTACTTCATTAAGAATATCAATCCCTGTGCGGCCGCCGAGAATGATATCGGCAAATATCAAATCGAGATCAACGCCGGCGATGACTTTGAGAGCTGAAGTATAGTCTTTTGCAGTCAGCGTCTCATACCCTGCTTTTGACAGGAAGGATTTAAATGTAAACCGGATGCTCTCTTCATCATCAACAATTAAAATCCGCATACTCGTTCCTCGATGCCGCTAAAAAGATGAACGTCTAACATCGAACATTGAACGTCGAATAATGATGTCTCTACGCTCTTTAAATTATTTTAAAATCGAATAAAAAAAAACAAACACCCAATGAGAAACAAAGGTTCAGCGGTTCAGAGATATTTGGTTGCTGTTTTTCCGACTTCTGACCTCCGACCTCTGTTTCTTCATCTTTTTCCATTCAAAATTCGATGTTGGACGTTCGATGTTCGATGTTCATTTTTCAAACTTCCACCCGTTACAAACAGGAATATCCACCATAACTCTTGTGTACTCTCCTTCCACACTTTCAAACCGGAGTTTTCCATCATGATTCTTGATAATGCCGTGGCTGATACTCAAACCCAGTCCAGTGCCTTTACCATGAGGTTTGGTGGAAAAGAAGGGGTCGCTTATTTTATCCATTATATCTGCTGATATTCCAGTGCCCCTGTCATAAAATGTTGTCCGAACATACGTTTGTTCTTTCATCTTTACGGTTTTTCCTCTGATCTCAAGGATTTTATCTTCATGACTTCCAGGAAATTTTTCATTCAAGGCATACCGCGCATTGCTCAGGATATTCAAAAAAACTTGTTGAATCTCCTGGCTTCTGGCCTTGACCCTGGGAAGGTTGGAAGGAATATCCACACTGATCTTTATACTGTCTTTGATTATCTGTCTTTCTACCAGGTTAAGTGCATTCGAGAGTATATCTTTCACCATGGCAGGGCTGTACTCTTCTTTTCGTTCCCTGGCAAAGGAGAGGAGGTTTCTGACAATTTTTGCAATGCGCTCTCCCTCTTTGATAATTCTGCTTGGAATATCTTCGTCACATCTTCCGTTTTGACCCTGTTCATGATACTGGTCCTTAAGTATCTGGGCATAGTTAATAATTCCGTTTATGGGATTATTAATCTCATGGGCAATACCGGCTGCAAGTTCACCGAGTGAGGCGAGATGCCCGGCCCTTATGTTTTCGGCCTGCAATTTCTTTTTTTCCGTAACATCCTTTAACAGCGCCAGTACTTTAATGCTCCCATCCACATCTATAAAGGGTGAAAAGTTTATATCATAGTTTCGGCCATCCAATGCAGTGAGTTCCAAGTTCAGGATTTTGCTTATTTTGATTGCGTCATTAAACCGGCATCCGTTACATGGCCGGTCAGAATGCATGTAAACCTTATGGCATTTTTTTCCTATGACGTCCCCGAAACGATCCTTAAGAATATCATTCTGAAATTCAATAATATAATCATGATTGACGATATACATTCCTTCTCCGAGAGCGCCTATTATTCCTTGAAACTTGTCACGTTCAGTTCGTAAGAATTTTTCTGCTTGCTTGCGATCTGTGATATTACGGGAAACCTCTAATATTGTTTTTGGTCTGCCGTCTTTGTGTCGTGCGACTACACTGGCGGAATAGCAGAATGACATTCGATTCCCATTGGCTGCGATGACTTCTGTTTCATGCTCATGAACCTTCCCGTCTTCAAAAGACTTTCTTACCACACATGGCTCACAGGGCATTTCACTCTCATGGTAAGCCTTGTAACACTTTTTACCAATTAGATCAGAGCCGAACAAACTCTTTGCAACCTCGTTGGCCCAGACTATATTGTATTGTTCATCTATTATGCTTATGCGATCCTGCAGCGCAGCGATAATTCCTGCCAGCTTTTCCTCACTATAGCGTAGTGTCTTTTCCCCCAGCTTTTGTCTGATGGTTTGTTCCTTGATTAATGCGGCCATCCGGTTATATCCCTGGATGAGGTTCAGGATTTCATGCTCACCTTTTTCCTCCAACCGGAATTTCAAGTCGCCTTTTCCGATTTTTTCCATGCCTGAACTCAAGGCTGATAAAGGACTGCTGAGCCGATAAGACAGGAAATAAGCGACTAACATGCCCAGCGCTAAGCAACCGGAAAAAATTGCTGCAAGCATCTTTAAGGCATCTTTTATCTCTTTGTAGAAGTGTTCTTCATTTATTCCCACATGGATTTCTGCCTGCATATTTTTTGCCGTGCGTATTGCAAAATCCCTGGTTCGTCCTTTATCGGTTTGAATAAGTCTTGTGTTGCTCATTCTCGTTGCCGGCAGGGGATTGGCATTGAAAAGTCCGGCAGGAAATTCCTGCTCAAAGGTGTGGGCAAGCAAAAGTCCATTATTTCCAACAACAAAGATATAGTCCACGTATAAAAAATCATTACAGAATGCGCTGATTTTGTTCTTTAATTTCAAGGCATCTTCCGCAATTACCATATCATGTATGTGATTACTTATGTGCTTGACAATAGTGCCCCTGCGATCCTTTGCGCCCTCTATCAAGGTGGTTTTATAGGGTACCAGAACAACCCACGCAAATGAAATGCCCAATAAAATCAGAAGTGATGAAAAAGCCAGCATCAATTTTGTTCTGAATCTCATTTTAATGGTTTCCCAAGGGTTGCTGTTTTGCGGATATCTTCCTTGCTTTTAATATCAAGCTTTGCCTCCTTGAGGAATGCCCTGAGGGGTAAGAATTGTTGTGATGAAAGATTAGAAGTGTCCTGATGTTTTGGTACGCCCGGCTGGATTTGAACCAGCGGCTTTCAGCTCCGGAGGCTGACGCTCTATCCCCTGAGCTACGGGCGCACATGGCGTGTGTTTAGTCTCCACCCACAAGCGGCGAATTTTGGTTCTTGGCAAGGCTCGAGCGTTTTTGCAACCGCAGGCATAGTGCGACTATTCCGAGAATTACAAAAAAGCGAAAACGCCGCCAATGGTCGAAAGATGTCATTTGTGGATGAACAATAGTTAATTTATCGGCGCTTATAAGTCAAGCATCTCTTTTGCTTCACCCACGAGGTATAAAGAACCCGCGATGCAGATTGCGTCATTGGATGATGCGGTTTTAATTGCGTGTTTTATGGCTTTGCCGACATCCTGTATAATGCAGACGTCGGGGATTATTTTTTTTGCAATTGAATAAAGCTTTTCAGGCTCTATCGCGCGGTTGTTTTTCGGCCGGGTTAATATTGCTTTGTCGCAAAGAGGGAGAAGACAGGCGAGCATTGCGGCATAGGGTTTGTCGTCTAATATGCCTGTGACAAGCGTTATCTTTCGTTTTGTTAGATTTTCGGACAGAAATTTTGCGAGGCAGCGAACGGCAATTAAATTGTGTGCCCCATCGAGAAGTATAAAGGGGGAGGAAGAGACTATTTCAAGTCTTCCCGGCCAGTTGTTTTGTGTAAGACCGTCTTTTATGTTTTGTATGGAAAGTCCCGCTTTATTTTTGTTGAGTATTTCACATGCCGCAAGAACGAGCGCCGCATTATCAATCTGGTGGGCACCGAGCAGTCCTGAACGCATATCCCGCCAGATGTTGTCGATTCCAAAATATGTAAAAGCTCCATTTTTGCTTCTTCTAACCCTGAAGGTATCTCCAAAGCGATAAAAGGGAGCAGATTGTTTTTTTGCTATCTTTTTTAACGCCGAGATCCCATTTTTTTGCTTAACACCGGTGATTACAGGAACACATTTTTTTATAATCCCTCCTTTTTCCTCTGCAATGCAATTTATAGTATTACCAAGATACTTTTGATGTTCAAGAGATATGTTGGATATTATGGAGATAGCCGGATTTATTATATTTGTTGCGTCAAGCCTTCCTCCCATACCTGTTTCGATAACAGCCCAGTCAACTTTTTGTCTGTTGAATTCATGAAGAGCCATGGCTGTTGTCAGTTCAAAAAAGGTTGGTTCGTGAGCGCCGCGGCTCGCCTTATTTACGGCCTCATAAGACGCTACAATATTTGCATTGGAAACAGGTTTATTATTTATGCAGATTCTTTCGTTAAACCTTACGAGATGCGGGGATGTATAAAGCCCGACTTTGTATCCGGATAGGTGCAGAATTGAAGCAAGGGATGATGCAATTGATCCCTTGCCGTTTGTTCCCGCGACATGTATGCACTTATAAGTATCCTGTGGATTTTCAAGGTTGTGTAAAATGCTTTTGATTGTAGACAAACCAAGCTTAATGCCAAACCTTCCCAGGCTGTACATGACCTTAATACATTTATTATAAGAAGTTTGTTGAGCCATAATGAAAAAACCCGGCATAGATATTATCCGTGCCGGGTGAATTGTTGTTTTTTAAATTTTCGGTCTTATCTATATCTGGAAGCGGTAATTCTACGCCTTCTTAAGGCTTCACGCTGCTTTCGACGTTTATGTTCACTTGGCTTTTCGTAGCTCTTTTTCAATTTTAAACGTTTAAACAACCCGTCATTTTGAATCTTTTTTTTCAAAATGCGCATAGCCTTTTCGAGGTCATTGTCAAAAACCTTGACCTGAATTTCCTTCAAATTGCTCGCCTCCTTTTGTCCCACCGAAAGTATTTTGTCCGATGGTTATTTATTTGCTATAATATATAAAAAAAAGAACTTTTAATATATTCATAAGATTTTTGCAAGATAAAATATGATATATTTTTAAAACCCATGGCATTAAAAATCATGGTCAATTTTTAGTAACTATTTCGCCACCAATCTACGCTGATTATCACTTAAATCAGTTTAATCTTGAACTTTGAACCTCTGAACCATAAACGCTTACTTTTATTTAAATCCCATCTGCGTTAATCCTCCAGAGGCGGACAAGTCTGTGGCTGAATAGTTGTAATTTTTAAAGTTTTGAAACAAGTTCTGCAGTAACATCCTTTACGCCTGGTTTGCCGTCTAATATTATATATTTTATAGATGTATCTTTAGCGGCAATGTCTTTAAAATAGTAAGCTGCTGCAAGAGTACCGGTTTCGCTGTCATAGTAAATGCCGTGTCGTTTATTAATGGCATCTTCATCCTGATCGTCGGCTCTTGAGCTTAATTCACCTCCGCACACTCTGCATTTGTCTCCATCCGGTTTTATTGCGTCAATATAAATGTTGTTTGGATGATTGTTGTTATTTGCACAAAGTCTGCGGCCCATGATCCTGTTTTTGGCGATTTCACGGTCAAGAATAATTTCTATGACAATATCGAGTTTCATATTTGCTTTTTTAAGAGATTCATCCAGTTTTATGGCTTGAGTTTTATTTCGCGGGAATCCGTCAAGAAGCCATCCGTCTTTACAGTCATCCTTTTGCAGGCGGTCAAGTATCATTGGTATCGTGATTTCATCAGGCACAAGATCACCTTTGTTGATATATTCCTTGGCTTTTATGCCAAGCTCTGTCCCGCCTTTGATGTTTTCACGAAAAATAGCGCCCGATTCAATATGGGCGGTATTATATTTGTCCTTTAATATTGCACCCTGGGTTCCTTTGCCGCTGCCATTTGGCCCAAAAAACAAAATGTTCATAAAAATTCTCCTTTTTCAAATGTGATGAATTCGTAAAAAATTGAATTCATCAAGTGTTAGGT
>JAFCZU010000483.1 GCA_019314185.1 Deltaproteobacteria bacterium
CAGCTTTTCTGGCAGTGTCCCTGCTTTTTGCGGGATTATATCAATATATTCGTCAAAATGCCAGGGCGCGTGAGCTGACAGAAAAAGTGCGGAAAACCGGAGAAAACAGAAATGTATCCAATAGAGAAAAATTATCTTCGGAAACCGAAGACGCAGTTAAGAATCCAATCTTAAATTTCTTAAGTTTATTAGGCAAACGTCTAATCCCAAAGCAAATTGCGGATTATGCTCAAATGAGAACCAGCTTTCTTATGGCCGGCCTGCGTAACGCAAATGCACCGGCTGTTTTTTGGGGAAGCAAATTTTTGTTCGCATTTTCTCTGCCCTTCTGTTTTTTTCTGGGAATCATTTTTTTAAAACCTGTTGATGGTTCCACAAAGCTGTTTATCTCCTGTTTCCTTGCCTTTTCAGGCTACTATCTGCCTGATATCTGGCTGCGCATGAAAACCACTGCCAGAAAAAAAATAATATTTGAAGGTATCCCTGATGCGCTTGATCTGCTGGTGGTCTGTGTGGAAACAGGCATGGGGCTGAATGCAGCCATAAACCGGGTGGCAAAAGAAATAAAGTTAAGCAACGAGGTGTTGAGTGAAGAACTCAATATCCTGAACCTGGAAACAAGAGCAGGAAAATCGCGTGAAGACGCGCTGAGAAACCTGGCCTCGCGGACCGGTATTGAAGACATTCACAGCCTTGTGACCCTGTTGATCCAGGCGGACAAATTCGGCACCAGCATTGCCCAATCTCTGAGGGTTTTCTCTGATTCCTTTAGAACAAAGATTTTGCACCCATAGACGGTTTACGGTTGGCGGTTAACCGTAAAACTAACCATTTTCAATCATTGCATAGTTCATTGAAAAAACTGTAAACCGATAACCGATAACCGTAAACCGATAACCGGCACACAGGAATCGCTGATGATATATTTACAGAACAACAGAGGGGTTGCCGCAGTTGAACTTGCGATCTGCCTTCCGATTCTAATTCTACTGGTTTGCGGTTCAATTGAGTTCGGGCTCTTGTTCTATAACCAGCAGGTGATCACCAATGCGAGCAGGGAGGGGGTTCGCGCCGGTATTGTAGCGGGAACCGTGAACGCCGATATCGAACAAATCGTTAAAAACTACTGCGGCGGCAAGCTGATTAACCTGAATGGCGCCAATGAATTGCAGGCAGACGCGGTTACTGTCTCTGCGCCGGATGCACAAAACGACCTTACCGTCAGAGTCATTTATAATTACAATTTCTTGTTCGGCGGTATCCTGAACTTTACCGACAAAATTCTGTCTGCTCAAACCATAATGCGAATGGAGTAAACAAAAAAAGGGTAATTCAAAATGCAAAAAGAGAGTATTTTCTTTAATCAAAAAGGCGCAACAGCAGTTGAATTTGCGATTGTTTTATCCTTACTCATTACCCTGATTTTTGGCATAATTGAGTTCGGCTTGTTCATTTTCAACCGCCAGGTCATTACTAATGCAGCCCGGGAAGGCGCACGCTACGGAATCGTCGCGCGCCCGGAGCGGCGAACCAATGTCGAAATTAAGGATGAGGTACTTAAGTGCGCCGAAAAGCATCTGATTACCTTTGGCGACGACGTATTAACCGCTGATGACGTTGATATCGACCCAATTGATGATAATCCGTCAGACGGAGGATTAGACTCTGATCATCGATGCGTAGTGTTCGAATACGAAATCGATTCCGTACCTGACGTATTCTACCCATGCGAGTTGGAGGTAACGGTGGACTACACATACGAATTTCTCTTTTTATCTAATCTGGGGATCGGCCCCATAAATTTACAGGCCATATCAGTGATGAGGATGGAATAAGGGGGGAAGCAAATGAAATCCTATTTCAATTTTTTTGAAAAAGTCAGGAATCAGGCCGGTGTTTCCGCCGTGATCGTTGCCATTGTTCTGACCATGCTCATCGGTTTTACAGCATTGGCGGTTGATGTAGGTTATATGTATGTCACTAAAAACGAGCTCCAGAATGTAGCGGATGCCGCTGCATTGGCAGGGGCCGGCCATTTGGGCTCGATATACAAGACGCTCTCCTATGATGACCAGCAAACGCACGTGTTTTCTCGATCTGATATTGTGGGTGTCACCCAGCAGGTCGCGCTCAAAAATCAGGCAGCAAAAATGAATATAGTCATCAATGATGCCGACGTAACCATCGGCGCCTGGGACGGCGGGACAGGCACATTGACTCCAATGGCGGCTCCAATTGTCGGCCCTGATGCTGTGAAGGTTATCGCACGAAGAGACAGCATCGCCAACGGTCCAATCCTTACTTTTTTTGCCCGAATTTTGAACATAAATACCGTGAATGTGTCTGCAGATGCCACCGCAGCCTTAACCGGCCCGGCCACAGCCGGAGATCTTAGAATTCCCTTTAGCCTGTCTGAAAATAATTTCCCGAATGATTGCACAAACCCAATCACCTTTTCGCCGACTACTGAGAGTTGCGCAGGTTGGCACAATTTTTTAGATCCAGCCAATGCTGCCACTATGCCGGACAAAATGCTCGGGCTGATCCAGGGTGATGTCCAGGAGTATGAGGGGTTAGTCAGTGGACCGGCCTGGCTGGCTGCGAACTTTGATATGAATGCCCCCCCTGATGCCGAAGTTACTCCCGAAGTAGGATTAGGAGATGAGTTTATCCACCAGGGTGGAACTGTTGCGAGTCTGTTTCTTGGTGGCAGGCTGGATACAACATCAGTCGACCTCGATACCGGCGGCCCTATCATGGGAGATGCAAAACACCCTGCGCCGTTTCCGGCCTTGTTTGACTATTTCCGGCGTCGTGACGGTGATGGCAACGACAGCATCTGGACTGCAACGGTTCCCGTTTACGAAGATGATGATGTTTGCGAGAATCCGAGCGGTGCCATCCCAATCATAGGTTTTGCTACAATCGAAATCCACATGCCAAACCCGCCCCCGGACTCATCGGTAAGCGTAAACGTATATTGCGACATCTCTTTCATTGACGGTCGTGGCGGGGGGGGGGCCTATGGCAACCTTAAGGGAACCATTCCTAATCTGGTGGAGTGAGAACCTGTGTAGCCGTTCACGGTTGTCGGTTCACAGTTCACAGTTTTTTCAATAAACTATGCAACGATTGAAAACAGTTACCGGTTTACAGTTACCGGTTTACGGTTAACCAGCAACTGTAAACCGGTAACTGTGAACCGTGAACCGATAACTGTAAACCGTGAACTGTTACGATAACTGGTACAAAAGCATAATGGCCAAATTTCTAATTTCAACATTCCATGAACGCTTACAATTATTCAAACCAAGAAGGAGGTTTCATAATGACTCATCTGAAAAAATTATTTATAGTATTTTGCCTGCTTGCGTCTGCATCGTTTGTGGAAGCGTCAGGCGTTATTTCGGAGCAAATATATTTCCTGGAGGAAGATGGCCGGCACGCATTGATATATACGACCAGCCGCTC
>JAFCZU010000093.1 GCA_019314185.1 Deltaproteobacteria bacterium
ATATAATCAGAATCTTCTTGTCCAATTGTTACTTTTTTAAAACTGTCAGAACTTTGCAAAACGTCATAGACCATGCTTGTAACTCTGCGACGGTCAATATTTCCGCGCACACCAAGAACCATCGTTGTATTCATAACGCAAATTTTTGTATCCACATATCCAGGCTCACCGTGTCCAGTATCAGGATGTATTATTGGCTGATGCCAAGCACAACCCCCCATAAAAACAGTTAATGCAATAATGAACAACCAAATTGAATTATTTAACAAAATTATTCCTTTTGAATCAGTTTCGTTCTTAATCATTTCATTCTCCGATATACTGACATCCTATTGCCTCTCGGTATAAGCCGAATGCCAAAAAAATGTTAGCCATGGAAGATCAATTCCTTCAAACGCGTCATATCTTGCTGCGCCTTGGCAATGACAGCAGCAAACGTATTTGGCTCAAACGCATAGATGCCATACCACGGCTTTCCTTCAATGTCTCTGGGATAGCGATTAAGTTGATCGGCTGGGGTAGCCCGTTTGTGCTCGGCCATAAAAAGATTTAGTTCTTCGATAACACGCGGATCTGGGTTAACAAGCTCAATTTCTTCGGTGCCAAATGGAATCTCAAATGAAAACTTCTTGCCTGGGTAGAGATTAGCGTATCTCTTGCCGAGAAATTCTAAATCGTGACCTGCTTTACCACAAAATTGTTCATCCAGTACCTTCTCAAGTATTGCTGCTTTTAAAAATAGCTCTATACCATGAAACGATAGAGACAAAACAACAGCTCCTCGAGGATAAGAGGATTCTGTAGGAGATGCGGCCAGGGCAGCGCAAAGATGAGCGGCAGAGGCCTCCGAAAAAGCAAGAAATTGCAATGATGCACGTAGCGATTCAATTTCTGAAAAATGAACCATCCGATAATTCATAAGCACCTCCCGATGGCTAACGTCTCCGCATCACCTACAAGCAGGAAAAAGGGACATTTGTAAATGCTACGTTTTCCTCAAACTTGGCAAAAGTTACAGCCGCCCGCCTCGCCTGAGCGAGACAACAAAAGAACGAAGAGTATTGAGTACGGCTCGCGATGGCGGGCAGGAGCATCGTGGAAAGAAAGCGGAAAGATTCGTACGGGGCGAGTGCGGAGATTAACTTGTTCACGCTTTTAACCATGAACAGTTACCGAATATTTTTTTCTCATTTTCGGCTTTTCAATTTTTCCTGTAGGACTTCTCGGGACATCATCGAAAAAGATTTTCCTTGGCCGTTTATACCTTGGAAGCTCTTCACAAAACTTCGCAACCTCTTCTTCCGTCATATTAAATGAAGGTTTTACCTTTATCACGGCCGCAACAATTTCTCCAAGGCGATCATCAGGAACTCCTATAACCCCTACATCATGAATTTTGTCATTGCCCATGATAAAGTTTTCTATTTCAACAGGAAATATATTTTCTCCTCCCGTTATGATAACATCCTTTTTCCGGTCAACAAGCCATATAAACCCATCGTCATCCATGCGAGCAATATCACCTGTAAGCAACCATCCATCAACAATGGTTTTTTTTGTTGCTTCAGGATTCTTGTAATACTCCTTCATAACACCGTCACCCCTTATTAAAAGCTCGCCAGTCGCACCACTTGGCAAAGGGTTCATGCTGCTGTCAACAATTCTGCATTCCCAGCCAAACCCCGGAAGGCCAATTGCACCAACTTTATGAAAATTTTCCATTCCAAGATGTACGCAGCCAGGACCTGTGGCCTCTGTCAGACCGTAGTTTGTATCGTAATCATGATTGGGAAAGGCCTCTTTCCATTTGTTAATAAGGCTCGGAGGAACCGGCTGGGCGCCTATGTGCATAAGTCGCCATTGCTCAAGATTATAGTCCCCAAGATTAATATCATTATCTTCAATGGCAACAAGTATATCATGTGCCCAGGGAACGAGAAGCCATACAATAGTAGCTTTCTCTTCGGAAACCGCTTCCAGTATCCATTTAGGACTTACCCCTTTCAGAATAACCGATTTTGCTCCGACAATAAAATTGCCGAACCAGTGCATCTTTGCTCCTGTGTGATAAAGCGGAGGTATACACAGAAAGTTATCTTCATGTGTCTGTTTGTGGTGATTGTTTTCAACGAGGCAGGCAAACTCAAGGTTGCGATGGGTCAAAAGCACAGGTTTCGGAGTTCCGGTAGTACCTGATGTAAAATATAATGCAGCTCCATCAGACAAAGCCAGCTTTACTTTCGGATCCGCTGTAGAGCTTGAAGATATAAGTTTATCATACTGCTGCGCATAATCGGGACATTTTTCATCAGGTCCTGTAAAAATATATGTTGTAACGGTTTTGCTTAAAAAAGCTTTAATCGAATCTATCCTGTCAATAAATTCTTCCCCAAAGATAATAACCTTTGCTTCAGCGATCTCGGCACATAACCTGATATCATCAGCTAAAAACCTGAAATTCAAAGGAACAGCCCATGCGCCGGAACGAAGTATGCCGAAATAAACGGGGAGCCATTCTATGCAGTTCATCATAAGCTGGACAACCTTATCCCCTTTTTTAACCCCTTGGGAAATAAGGGCATTAGCAATACGGCTGGCCTGGCTGTTGAATTCATCCCATGTTATTTCCCTGTGTATATTCCTCGCAGGATCTCTTTCAATAAGAGCAGCTTCGTGACCGTAAATCCCGGCGTTTTTGTCTAACATCTCAGTTATAAGCATATTTTCTTCCTAAAAAAAAATCCCGCAACACATAATAATGTGCGCGGGATTTTAAAGCAATTATTCTTTTATATTATTTCTTGCTTTCATCTTTTACTTCTTCAAAATCAGCATCCACCACATCCTCATCAGGCGCGGAAGGTTCTGGTTTTGCTTCGCCTCCGGCAGTACCTTCAGCCTGCTGAGCGCCCTGCGAAGCCTGCTGATACATGACCTCTGCAAGCTTATGGGAAGACTGTGTCAACTCATCACTTACACGCTTGATTTCTTCAACATCTTCCCCTTCAATAGCCTTCTTGAGACGCTTGGTAATTTCCTCAATCTGGCTCTTTGTCGGGTCGTCGACCTTGTCTCCAAGGTCCTTAATAGATTTTTCGGTTGAATACATCAGAGCATCCGCCGCATTACGAGCCTCAACTAATTCCTTTTTCTTTTTATCATCCTCTGCATGAAGCTCCGCATCTTTTACGAGGTTCTCGATATCTTCCTTTGACAGACCGGAAGATGCCGTGATCTGAATTGACTGTTCCTTGCCTGTAGCCATGTCCTTTGCACCGACTTTTACAATACCATTAGCGTCAATATCAAATGTCACCTCTATCTGGGGTACGCCCCTTGGCGCAGGGGGTATGCCTACAAGCTCAAAACGACCAAGAGTCTTGTTGCCGGCAGCCATCTCACGTTCCCCCTGAAGTACATGAATAGAAACTGCGGGTTGACTGTCTGCGGCTGTAGAAAAGACCTGGCTCTTCTTTGTCGGAATCGTTGTATTCTTTTCAATCAGTCTTGTCATTACCCCGCCAAGTGTTTCGATTCCAAGCGAAAGCGGCGTAACATCGAGAAGAAGCACATCCTTGACATCGCCTCTTAAAACCCCGCCCTGAATGGCTGCGCCAATGGCTACAACTTCATCAGGATTAACGCCTTTATGAGGGGCTTTGCCAAATATTTTCTTGACCCGTTCCTGTACCGCCGGCATACGCGTCATCCCGCCCACAAGAATAACTTCATTAATATCGCTTAAACTCAGTTTTGAATCCTTAAGCGCAATACGACATGGTTTCTCTAATTTGTCCAGCAAATCGCCGATAAGCGCTTCCAGCTTTGCTCTTGTTAATTTAATATTAAGATGTTTCGGGCCGCTGGCGTCGGCTGTTATAAACGGAAGATTCACATCTGTTTCAACAGATGTTGACAGCTCCATCTTCGCCTTTTCAGCCGCCTCTTTAAGCCGTTGCAGCGCCATTTTGTCATTCCTGATATCAATAGCCTGGTCTTTTTTGAATTCATCTGCGAGATAATCGATAATCCGAAGGTCAAAATCCTCACCTCCAAGATGGGTATCGCCGTTTGTTGACTTGACCTCAAAGACCCCTTCGCCGATTTCAAGAATGGACACATCAAATGTGCCTCCACCAAGATCAAAAACAACAACTTTTTCTTCTCCCTTTTTGTCAAGGCCATATGCAAGCGATGCTGCTGTAGGCTCATTTATTATCCTCAAAACATTGAGACCGGCGACTTTACCTGCATCTTTAGTTGCCTGCCGCTGGCTGTCATTAAAATAAGCCGGCACAGTTACAACCGCATCTGTAACAGTTTCCCCAAGGTATTCTTCCGCTGTTTTCTTGATGTTTGCCAAAATAAATGACGATACCTCTGCAGGGCTGTTAAGTTTGCCGCGAAGGTTTATCCGAATATCGCCATTGCTTGCCTGCTCAAGCTTGTAAGGAAGCACCTTGATGTCACTCTGTACTATTGGTGCGGAATATTTTCTGCCAATAAGCCTTTTTACAGCAAAAACAGTGTTTTCAGGGTTTGTTATAGCCTGCCTTTTCGCAATTTGACCAACCAATCGCTCGCCACTGGCTGTTACAGCAACAATAGAAGGGGTAGTACGCCCCCCCTCAGGATTCGTAATTACTTTTGGATCGGTGCCTTCCATAACAGCCACACATGAATTTGTGGTGCCGAGATCGATTCCTATTATCTTGCCCATCTATTCTCCTCCTTAAATATATAAAATAATCGTAATATGTTAGTTTTTTCGAAAAATTTCTTTGATCCAAGCTTGCT
Organism: Deltaproteobacteria bacterium; assembly: GCA_019314185.1. Next base: position 4,798 of record JAFCZU010000093.1, read on the forward strand.
CATTATTTTTTTTCATCGCCGGTTTTTACTTTTGACTTAGAAACTACAACCATAGCCGGTCTTATCAACCTGTCATGCATCATATATCCTTTTTGCATCTCATTTGTTACGATATTCTCAAGATGATCATCTGTCTCCTCCTGCATGACAGCCTGATGGAAAGCTGGATTAAAAGGCTTTCCCAAAGACTCAACCGGCTTTACACTGAATTTTTCAAAAATGTTCAGTATCTCCTTCAGGGTCATATCAACCCCTTCCATCAGACCTGTATCATCCTGTTTATTGCTTCGTAACGAATCCAGCGCCCGCTCAAGATTGTCCACAACAGAAAGCATCTCTTTTATCAATGATTCGTTTGCAAACTTCCTGAATTCACTTGTTTCACGCGCAGATCGTTTTTTATAGTTCTCGAATTCAGCAGAAATCCTTAAAAAACGGTCATAATTCTCCTTTGCTTTCTGCTCAGATGTCTCAAGTTTTGCCTCCATCTCCTTTATCGGATCAACAGGCTCTGTTTTAGCCTCTTTATTAATAGTAGCTGTTTTTTTTTCTTTATCCTTTATATCAACCTTAGTATTTTCAACATCTTTTTTTACTTTCTTTTTATCTGACATAAGCTGAAATATTCCCCTAATCTATACGAGACCTTTGCAAAATATTCATTTTTCAAAGGGCTCTATACTGGTAGATATTTTGGGCGGTTTATAGCTGCGCAAAATACAACAAAAATCAACAATGAATAAAAAATAATACTGTTTGGAGTAATGTCAAGGCAACAATCAGAGGAGAGAACTACTGAATATTATAAGAATGGTTGTGCACCCACTATCGAATCTTTTCCTCAAAACATATAAGCCATAAAATTGATCGGAATCAATCCACGACACAGACTGCATCACTTATCGCTGCTTCCTCCCGGACCTGACGAGGTTCATGACCGTCTGTTGCGCAGCGGCCGATCGGGAATGACTTAATGCTTTCAGGATTAAAAACCCTTTAGAGGGAATTCAGCCCCGCATAAAGCGGATTTCGGGTAAAGGGCACCGCTAACTCCCCACCTAGCACAACCATCTTTATAATATAATTCATCAAATCGATTTCGCAAGCAAAAAAACTTCAGATGTTGCCAATAAAATTGGCTCCTTTATGTATTCCACAATATAGACTGTTATTTTTAGCCCGAGACGCAACATTTAGTGTTTTTTATTGACATATAAATATCTCTATAATAGCTTGAAAAACAGGAATTATTCTCAAAAGAGTTTGCAGGATGATAAGGATTCAATGAGTTAAAGAATCATGGGGCTTGAGTTAAATGCTTAAGAATTAGCAACTATTCAGGTTGTTAGATTCTACAGTTAAAGCCTCCGGTTCGTAGAGGTTTACGGTTAGCTGCTTTATCAGCCGGCACACCTTTGGAGCCGATTCACGTATCAGCTGTCATGCCCCTGCAAGCTCGCCGAGCTTGCGAAGCAGACAGGTCAATATTTTCAACACGTTTAATTCTCATCGTTTTTTAACCCTGAACTTTGAACCTGAGCAGTTACAAAAATGCCTAAATTTTTAATCCTTTTATTATTATCATGTTATTCAGTAACCACCGGATGCGCTGTCTTTGTAGCCGGAACCGGAACCGGAGCCGCGGTTTACACTTATAAGTGCGGAGAATTGAAAAGGTCATATCAGGCATCATTTGACAAAACAATTCTTGCATGCAACGCTGCCTTGAAAAGTTTGAAAATAACAATAAATAAAAAAACACCGGACGGCATACAAACCAGAATCAAAGGCAAATGTGCTGATAAAACATCTATTACTATCAAAATTAAAATGATAGCTCCCAATATTACCGAAATCTCCATCCGTTCCGGCATAATCGGATTATGGGACAAAGAAAGATCCGGATCGATTCATGCCTGTATCGCTCAAAAACTGCAATAAATTACTACACAGTGTTAAACAAACCATTAAAAAGCATGGGATGTTTCAACAAGGTGATTCTGTTCTTGTCTGTGTATCAGGAGGATCTGATTCTGTAACTCTTTTGCATATTTTACACAAACTGGCCACGGAGTTCTCTCTACGGCTTGGTGTCGCACATCTGAATCACGGCCTCCGTCAAAAGGATTCGGATAATGACGCCAAATTCGTTGCGTCACTTGCAAGGGAGCTTAACTTGCCGTGCTATATCAGCAAAGAGGATGTTCTCAAATTTCAGCGCCGCCACAAACTATCTATGGAAGAAGCCGCGAGACGCGTTCGTTATGCCTTTTACAACAAGGTTGCGAAAAAAAACAGGTTCAACAAAATAGCTCTTGGCCACAATTCCAATGATAATGCAGAACTTATATTGATGTATCTATTTCGAGGCAGCGGTCCTCTCGGCATCTCAGGAATACCACCTGTAAGAAACACCGAAAATCAGAGTGTACAGATTGTTCGTCCACTGATAATGGCAACAAAATCCGAAATATCCGGTTTTTTGGAGGAAAAAGAATTAAAATATGTTTTTGACACATCAAATTTAAACACAAAGTATCTTCGCAATAGAATACGTCATAATTTAATCCCTTCCTTAAAAGAATCTTACAATCCGGAAATAATAAAAACACTTAACCGACTTGCTTCAATTATTAGAATTGAAGAAGAATGGATTGAAGAAATAATAGAACCTGTCTTCAAAAAGACAGTTTTAGACACAAAAAATGATAAAATTACACTTTCTGTCCCAACAATTAACAAAACACATATCGCTGCCCGCAGAAGGATAATCAGAAGAGCTATTGCAATAATAAAAGGTGATTTAAGACGTATAACTTTTACCCATATCGATTCTATCATCACCCTCATGGAAAGCAAATCGATTTATAATTGTCTTGATCTGCCTGATCGTATCAGGGTTGAACTAAACAAAGATGTTCTTTCCTTATCTAAAGAGAAAAAGAGGCTGCGTGACTTAAATGTCAGATCCGGCAAAATTAGAGAGGTTTCTTTTGAATACAGCATCTTAAAACCAGGGGGTAAATCTGAATTAATATTTATCAAAGAGCTTGGCCTATATCTCAAATTTACCAAAATCGATACTGATCACCCGCCTGACACCTATTGTGCTGGACATAATGTAGCTTTTTTTGATATGGATGCTTTAAGTTTCCCTTTGGTTATAAGGACTTTTCAGGCTGGAGACCGTTTTAACCCTCTTGGTATAACCGGTTCGCAAAAAGTAAAAAAATTTCTCATAAACAACAAAATCCCTAAGATGGAACGCTTCAGATATCCCATCCTGCTTAGCAAAGGGAAAATTATCTGGGTTGTCGGTCTTAGAATCGCTGACTTTGTTAAAGTGAAACCTTCAACCAAAATTGTACTTAAAACCGAACTTTCTCTTGCTTAATCAACTATAATGATTAATTTATCTTAATTAGAATAAATTGAAACCAAAAACAATTATCGCGAAGACACTAAAATTAAAAACTACGATTTTCAGGAGGAAAATATCTTTTGAACCCATTTTATAAAAATCTTGCTTTATGGCTCGTTATCACACTGATGATGGTTATGCTTTATAACCTTTTCAATCAACAGCAGCAGCGGCCTGAAACAGACATAAGTTACACTGAATTTCTTGCCATGGTCGATAATGAACGTATAGCCGAAGTAGTTATTCAGGGCCAGGAACTCTTTGTCACCGATACAAATCGCAACCGCTTTAAGGTATTTGCACCCCAGGACGCCGATCTTATCAAGATACTCAGGCAAAAGGGTGTAACCATTAATGCAAAACCGCAGGCCGAGTCACCCTGGTATATATCTATCCTTGTTTCATGGCTCCCGATGATCGTACTGATCGGAGTATGGATATTTTTCATGAAACAAATGCAGGCAGGAGGCGGCAAAGCCCTTTCTTTTGGCAAAAGCCGTGCCCATCTGCAATCTAACTCATCATCTAAAGTCACATTTGACGATGTTGCCGGAATAGAAGAGGCAAAAGAAGAACTTGGAGAAATTATTGAATTTCTAAAAGAACCAAAAAAGTTCACACGTCTTGGGGGACGCATACCCAAAGGAGTCCTTCTGATGGGACCACCGGGCACAGGTAAAACCCTCCTCGCGCGCGCAATTGCTGGTGAAGCCGGTGTTCCTTTCTTCAGCATCAGCGGTTCAGATTTTGTAGAGATGTTTGTGGGAGTTGGCGCATCCCGTGTAAGGGATCTTTTTGTTCAGGGAAAAAAGAACGCGCCCTGTATTATATTTATCGACGAACTCGATGCTGTCGGAAGACACAGGGGAGCCGGTCTTGGAGGAGGACATGATGAACGTGAACAAACATTAAATCAGCTTCTCGTCGAAATGGACGGATTTGAATCAAACGAAGGGGTTATTATGATATCTGCCACAAACCGGCCGGACGTGCTTGATCCAGCTCTTCTTCGTCCAGGGCGCTTTGATCGTCAGGTAGTTGTTTCGCTGCCCGATATTAAAGGACGTGAAGCAATCCTAAAGGTTCACATGAAAAAATCTCCTATAGCGCCTGATGTAGATCCCCTTGTTCTCGCAAAGGGAACACCTGGATTCTCCGGCGCAGATCTTGAAAACCTTGTTAACGAAGGAGCCCTCCTTGCCGCTAAAAGAAATAAAGAAAAAGTTGACATGTCTGACATGGAAGACGCAAAAGATAAGGTTTACATGGGGCTTGAACGCAAATCAAAAGTAGTAAAAGATGAAGATAGAAAAATCACGGCGTATCACGAGGGAGGACACGCCCTTGTAGCGCGTCTTTTGCCAAACACAGACACGGTTAACAAGATAACTATTATCCCAAGAGGACGCGCGGCAGGTATTACATGGTTTCTGCCTGAAGAAAGAGATTTCAAATTTAAAGACCAGCTTGAAAACGAACTGTCGGTGGCATTTGGAGGGCGGGTCGCTGAAGAGCTTGTCTTCAATCGTATCAGTACCGGTGCTTCCAACGATATTAAACAAGCAACCAGCATTGCCCAGAAGATGATACGTTCATGGGGTATGAGCGAAGCACTTGGCCCGCTTTCTTATGCTAAGGATGAAGAACAGATTTTTCTCGGCAGGGAAATATCTCAGCATAGGGACTACTCTGAAGAAACCGCAAGAAAAATTGACGATGAAGTTACTAAGTTAATCAAAAAATGTTATAATCAAGCTAAAAACGCTTTAAATGAAAACATAGACATTCTTCACCAATTAGCGGAGCTTCTGCTAGAAAAAGAGACTGTCAAAGGTGATGAGCTTGATAATCTTATTCTCTCCATGAAACCGGGTTTTGTATTACCGGCAAAAAAAGGTAA
>JAFCZU010000094.1 GCA_019314185.1 Deltaproteobacteria bacterium
GCCCTCAATACAACACTACCTTTGATCTCTTCATCACTGTATCCGGAAGCATCCCAGAGCAGATACTGAAAATCGGGTATGAATGATGCAATTTCTTCAGGAGAATCAAAAAGATCCCGGAAATTTAATCCAACACGCCACCTTGTCTCTCCGTGATAGAGTACCAGCGGAATAATTACCGGGAACCCATGATCATTTTTCTTTTCCCAGATCTTTACCATGTACCTAAGAATATGAAAGGCTATTGAACGTTCCAAATAGCTCTTGTGCTCGAAAAGGATATAAACATATCCTGGTGAGCCATCATTTAGATAGAGCCTCAATAACAGATCAGAAAAATACTCTTTAAGATGCCTGTCTATAAATGAGTCTTTAGTATATTCCAGGGAATCAAGATCAAGCAGCCCAACGACATTCTCAGGCAGATAATGCCGGAGAAACTCTTCTGCCGTATCTTTGCGCGTGAAAACCTCTTTAAAAAATTTATCATGGGCATTGGTAATCTCAGTCATAATATTATTCTATCATATCCCCTAAATAGGTCAAACAACATTTAAGAAAAACTAATCGTTTTCGTTCCATCCTATTCATCCATTCATGCAATCATCCAAACTCCGAAGGAATTCATCCCTCATTGGTTTATATTTTTAATCTGCGTAATCTGCGGACTGTTCTTTCATCCTTCATTTGTTTAATCTGCGTTAATCTGCGTAATCTGCGGATCTTAATTTCTAAACAAACCATCATACTTTTCCGTTGCCACATAAATAAGAATCCTTTTATTCAGTCCTTTTATGGTCTTCGTTTTTGATTGGAATACTGGCGCAGACCACTAATCTGCATGAGCACATGCATTATAAAGAGAGAATTGTAAACAAGGTAACGGTAAGCCAAACGTCGCGGCTCACACATCAGCCTAAACAGCCATTCCAGGCCGCAACGCTGCATCCAGGACGGCGCCTGGGGAACCTTACCAGTAAAGAAATCAAAGGCGGCTCCCACAGCCACAAGGACAGGCGCATCTAATAAATGTCGATGTTGCGCCACCCAAAAATCCTGCTTAGGTGTTCCCAACCCAACCCAAACAATGTCAGGACGGGCAGAGTTGATTTTATCGATGATTTCAAGTTCTTCCATTTCACCAGCCGCACGAAAAGGAGGCGAGTGAGTACCGGCCAATTGAAGACCCGGATAACGTCTTTCCAATTCTTCAGCCAATTCCGGGGCAACTCCATCAGCGCCGCCATAAAAGAAATGTCGATACCCGTGTGAAATAGAATGCTCACAAAAGGCCAGCATCAAATCTGGTCCATAGACCCTTGTCGCTTCCTTATGACCGTGATACCGACACATCCAGACAAGAGGCATGCCATCGGAAGTCGACATCCTGCTATTGTTTACAATATGTTGCAGTTCCGGGTTCTGATAGCACTCCATAACCGTATGTACAGTGCAGTAACATAATGGCGCGCTCCATGATCTATCCATGTAGATATCCTTTGGACTGCCTTATCCAGCGCAATTGCACTTATACCAACTCCCAATATATTAACACGTGCGGGTCTGTCTTGCATAATCTATATTCTTTATCGAAAATTTTTCACCGCTATAATAGACTTGCTTAACCCCAAAAAGCGTTCATGTATAATATCGGCATCAGGGAAAAGCTGCTGTAAATCAGTTCTGTTCAATAATCGAACTTCGTTCATAAAAGATTCGCAATATCGGCTGCTTGGACGGGTAATCCAACCCCAGACTGTAAAATTTCGCAAAAGCAACCTCTGAATTCTGCGAGGCAGCCAATGAATAAAGGGGGTAATAAGATGGGGTTCCACGAAGAACAATTTATTGGGGGTTTGCACATAGTAGCCATGCCCCACGCGCTGACATTCCGCGGCAAACAACTGCTGGTTCTCAAAACTTCCCAGATGCTCAATGACGGAGTTACTGTAAACCAGATCAAAGGCACCATTCTTGAAAGGAAGGTGCTTGCCATCCGCAACAACCAGGGCAAAGTTACTCTCTCTCTCTCGGAACTGACAGGTTTAGAAGAGTTACGCATGGAGAAAAGGGGAGGAGCATCCAGTTGAACTCATACCCTCCAACATCTAAAATGCGAGTTTCAGGAGTAAGTCCGAAAAGGTGCCGGAACTGTCGCATGCGTTTTGTGCGGAAATATGTCAAAAATGGACGAAGGATGCTATGTATATTCATTATTTAACCGCTTCCATAAATAATGATTCTGGCCTGTTATCAATTAGGGCAACATCTGCACAATTACCTTCCCGGAATTTACAGCGATATATTTTGGAGAATCCTGTTTCTTTCAGGATTTTTGTTAAAGATATCTCATTATAATGCCAGTGATGTTTGTTTTTGTCATATTTTTGTTTTGCCTCAAAGACAGCTTCAAGAAAATCTTCGGAATGTTGTGGATCGTAATTTTGCACAATTCTATCCAGATCCGGCAAGGCTATTCGCACTACCCCCCTCTTTCAAGACACGGAAGGTCTCGTTAAGACAAAAAATCGCTTGATGAGGATAGAGATGTTCAAGCAAGTGTGAACTAAATACATAATCAAAAGTAGCATCAGCATAAGGGAATCTTTTCATAACATTCAAATATCGTATTGCACGAAACACCCCTCGCTTATGCTGCTCATAACGCTGCTGCGACAGTAATCTGATTTTAAATAATATTAGAGCCAAGCCAGAAATCCGAGATATGAAAATATGTGGAGTAACATCTGTATTAACCCAGCCATCGTATACCTGATCAAAACAACCTAAGTGAAGTTTCCGAAAAACTTTATCCATAATGTTCATGTTTTTACTATATTTGCATGTTCGATGTTGCTTTCAAAATTGTAAATCCGTATATGAATCAAGCAATTCTCAATATGTACATGCCATAGCGCTTTCATATATATCCATCAGCATTTTGTAATTTCGTTCAGGTGTGTACTTGACTTCATACTCGGCACGAGCCTCCTGCCGCATCCGTTCAAGTTCTGCAGGATGACTGATAATCCACTCCACTTTTTTGGCAAGATCATCTGGATCATCGGGGCGGAAGTGCAGACCGGTACGTTTATGATCAATTATTGACGACATTGCACCCAGATTGCTTGCAATCACAGGAAGGCCAACAGAATAAGCTTCGACAATAGTTACCGGGAAACCTTCATACCAGACGGAAGGAAAGATCAGCACTGCGGCATCTTTCATTAAGTCCAATACAAGTTGCCTCGGTTTATGACCCAGCCATTCTATACCAGAAATACGCCGGGAAGCCTCAGCTACCCGGGAAGCCAAAGGTCCATCGCCCACAATCTTCAGCGGGATACTGCCTCCAATCTTTTCCCAGGCTGACAGTAAAGTGTTAATCCCCTTTTCCTGCGTTAGTCGCCCAACAAAGAGCGCATAGCCGCCTCGCCCATTACCGGTTCCAGGATCGGGATCAACAAAATTCGGTTTGACAGCGATCTTTTCCGCAGGAAGCCCCCCTTGAATAAACTTCTGTCGGGCAAAGTCAGTAAGGGCAATGTATCTATCAACCATACGGCTATATGTACGCAATACGCGATGTACCGACAGCATGCCAGCAGTTACACTCGTAGCGGCTCGACTTTTGCGATAACAGGCATGAAGAACACTGAGCCAGAGTGCAAATTTACCCATGCAGTCTTCACAGATATGACCATTACGGAAAAACAAGGCATTAGGACAGAGAAACCGATAATTGTGCAGGGTTTGCACTACAGGGACACCTTCTGCCTTTGCCGCACAATAGGCAGCGGGAGAGATAAATGGGAAAGTGTTGTGAAAGTGGATTACATCCGGTCTCACCTTTCGGATAACTTCCCGCAAATCACTGGCAATAGTCGTATTCCACAGAGCGTTTCTGGCAACCGTTAGGGAATTCATTCCTTTTATACGATCATTATGGACCGTAAAGAGGCGCACCTCGTGTCCATGTTTTTTTAGCATGTTTGACTCAGCCGAAAATACCTGATCTTCACCGCCTGGCTGCTGGTAATAATTATGGATAAGAAGTATCTTCATTTCGAAGTGGATTCAGACTATTTCTCAACTTCAAACTCATAGAAAAAGTTTGTACAAAATTCGACTTTAGATGTAAGGGGTAATTGATAACTTGTTTTTGTGAACCAAGTTGGTAATGGAACCTAATATCCTTTCATGAAACCCTTTATGAATTTGAAACCATGCAACTTCATGAACTGAATAAAATCTTCATAAGACCAGTTGTTCACATGTTCAGGATGTTTCCCTTTTCGGTGGTATTTGTAGCAAAAATTATTAGGAATGCTGCTCACGAGTTTCGCGCCGGGCATGGCGACACGTAAAATTTCCCTCATTGTTTGATCAATATTTGAAATATGTTCAAACATCTCTGTTGATGCGATAAGATTCACCGACTCTGACCATATGGGAATGTCCGTGGCCGATGCCAGAGCAACATTTATATTCTCTCCCTTCCGCATAACCCGCCGGCAATGGAACTCTGACCAGGTACTTATGCAAGCTCATATCTCCACAGCCAATTTCCAGAAAAGTGGTATCTGCTCTAACTAATTCCCTAATCCACTTTCCGATGTTTGATTCGATAAAGCCATCGGTAAAAAGATCATTGCGCAAGGAAAATAATGGCCACAAAAGAGATTTAATCACGCGCTTCGCCTGAGAATCATAGCGGATTCCAACCTTTTGGTTCGTTTGCTCCATCAGGCGTTCAGCACATGGAATTTCATAGGTACCCACCGAAACAATTGATTTCCTCTGCCAAGTCAACCTGTTCAATATTACTTCCTCCCTTTGCTTTTGGGCCACAAAGTCTGTTATAGGTTTCGCAAACGAATTGATGCTTGACATGGCCATTTATAAAGCTGGATGCGCAAGAATCAGACCAAAAAGTGGTATCAATTCATCTGCGAAGATCTATAGTGCTCGAATAGTAACATAATCACCAAGCCAATGCCTTGACGATACCTTCAGCAAAACTCTCAACCATTTCTTTAATCGTATATTTCCCCGCGGCTGTGCGACAACCCGCAATCAACTTCTCACGAGCTTTATCATCTTTTAGCAGATTTGAAACCTGAGCCGCGTATACGGAAGGATCATTCGATTCGCGCACGATCACGCCGTTCACACCGTCAATAAGGTAATCTATTTCTGGACTATGGTAAGAAATATTGGTCGTTATTAGTGGTGTTTCCAACGCAAATGCATCCAAAATCGCTAAACCAACAAGACCAGGCATCAAAAATAGTTTGGACAACATAAAATAGGGGACTTTATCTTCGTCAAACTTTGGCCCCACATAATGAACCCACTCATACTTTTCCGCCGCTTCTTTGACCTTACTGTCGTCCGGGCCGGCACCGATGAAAATCATCTCAAAATCCGAAACATCTTTCTTGATTTGCACACATGCTTCAAGTAAGAAGTCGAGACGCTTTTCAGGATACATGCCGCCTGTATAAATGCAGACATTCTCCCCTTTGATGCCAGATTTGGCTTTGATATGCTGCAATTGCGCCTGACTGACTTTCTGCTGAGCTGTCACCAGACGGCGGGTGTCGATGGCATTTTGAACTGATGCAATCCTGCTTTCCGGATATCCAAGTGATCGGACAATCCCTGCGCTCAAATCGTTGTAGGCAAACCACCAATGTACATGGCGGGACATAAAATACTTGATACCCTCTCCAACAACGCTTGCATTATGTTCCTGAAAATTCCTGCCATGACCCCAAAAACAAACCTTCTTAAGGCCAATCATCTGACACACAACAAGCAGATAATTAAGGATAAGTTTGCTCGCCTGCTCCACAATCACTAAATCAGCTCCTCGTATATGCTTTAAACACGGCTGCCAGTAAAGTTTATGCAAGCCTACCTTTATACTTCTATTCTTAATATGATGCGCCCATGTTATTTCCGCACCATCTTTTTTCCGGGTTTTGCTCTTTGAAGGAGAGCCATAAATCAAAACAAGCTCAATACCGGCACCAGCAAGCCGTTCCCTGAGAAGCTCATGAAACGGTCTGCGATAGTGGCTTAAGACCCTTTGGATGATAACGACTTTGTATTGTGGTTTCATGTTAGCGATTTCTAAAACCGGTCTGGTAAAGCAAAGATCCAACAATCACTCTGCCCACATCACACACGTAAAAAACGGGAAATCTCCAACCGGCACAACACAGGCGCGCGAATCTCCACCTTTGAGTCAAATAATTTGCGGATCGAATAGAAAAAAAGCTCCTGATCAGGTCACTCCACCCTAATTTATTTACCCTGTTATTCAACCCAGTCATCTTTACGTCGCTTACCACAACAGCTTCATAATGGATTAACAGCTTGTATCCATTCATATTTGCCCTGCGCGAGAATTCGTAATCAGCACCATAATGCGGAAGATGTTTAAAATTATACAATCCGATTTTCTGAAAAACCTCGATGGGTATCAGTGTGCCACGACCCGGCAAAACAACTACTTTTTGGATCGATGAACTTTCATGTAATATATCTTTGTATCGTCGCCCCCCTGCCAGATTGGTATATTTCGCTGTCAACCAATTGATACGAACGCCAGCGTCAATAACTGTCGATTCATCTTCATTGCTAACGGAAATTGATCCGATTAAACTGTTGGGGTGGTTCAAAGCAGCGTCAAAAAGGGACTGCAAATAATCCGACCTGACCATAGTGTCATCATTCAATGTAAGTATATAATCGTCCTGGTCTGTCTGCGCCAGTGCATATTTAACCCCCAAGTTAGTTGCCCCTGTCCACCACAGATTGCCATCCCCCTTTAAGAGAATGACATCAGGGAACTCTTCCTCAATCATTTTTCCGGTTCCGTCCGTTGAACCATCATCGACAAGTATAACCTTGAAATTTTTAAAGGTTTGCTTTCTTAAAGAAAAGAGGCATTCTCGGGTAAAATGCTTCCGGTTATGGACGGGAATAACGATGAAAATATTTTTGTTGTTGCTATGCATATATAGTAAATTTTTCGTCTCGAAGCGATGCTACACTTAGGCCGATAAATAACAAACTGTAATATTCGAATGCGTAAATAGTATAAAATACGTGGCTTGCAATTAAAACGACCAACCCTGTAATCAAAATCGCCATTTCCGGATCTCCCTCCACCTTATATCTTGCGATAATGCGCCGAAGTTTATCAAAGATTTTTAAAACTATTATAAGATAAAGAAACATCCCCACAATGCCGAGCTTCACAAGCGTCTGCACATATAAACTATGTGGTGAAACGCCTAAATCACCCAATTTGCCTGACAACCCCCAATACCCGCCAAACCCTTGTCCGGCTATTGGAGCGGCGTAAAACTTCTGCATTTGCATCTTCCATTGCGCAACTCTCCACGCCGCTGTATTTTTATGGCCCTCGCTGAACTTCACAATATCGCTACTCCTTTTAAGAACAAAATTAACTGGAGTTGTTCCTGTACTCGGCATAATGAATTTCGACGCAACAGTGTACACAATCACCCCACTGATAATAATCAATAAAAGCCAGGTCATTATCTTTCTATATGGAATTTCTTTCATGATAGAAAGTGTAATTGCAGTTACCGTTGCTGCAAGCCACACTGATCTGTGGGTATCAAGTAGAATTAATAGTCCGACAGATGCGATCATAAACCAGTATATGGCACCATTTATCCTTACAAGATCATATTTCTGTCCCACGCTAAGCGCTATTACTCCGTACAACAATCCAAGAGAAATTGAGGAAGGGAAGAACCTGCTAACAGCTCCTACGGACCAACCTTTCAAATGGGCAATAATCGGAACACACATTATCGGAAAAAAAAGAGTGGCTGCGATAAGTATCTTAAAAAGTTTTTTTCTGTCCTCCTCTTGAGCAAAGAAAAAACAAACATAAAGGGGGACGGATAAAATCAGATAACGAAATCGAAACTCTCCTGGCGCAGATAATCCGTACATGCCCACATTCCTTGCAATCTCAAAAAGTATCCATAACCCGAAAAGAACTACAAATAGAGACAGGCCCAATTTGTTTTGCAGGGGCTTTTCTCTTGCAGGGAAAAACAGTTTTAAGAAAACGGCACCTAACATAGAAATCATAATCACGTCTTGTATCATGATCCCTCCTCCCAGCCTCATCCATGCATAAGAATACCCAGGAAGCATGTGAAATATTGCTGGAAGTATTGCAAAAACGATCAATATAAGCACGGTAAAAAGTGGAACCCGGTACGCAATTAAAACACAACCGCCCAAAAAGTATAAAATAATTAATTTGAAACGATAACCATGAACCAGCAAGTAAGCGATTAGAAAAATGACAAAAATACACAGTGCTATCTCCAGGTGTGCCCGCCTTAGAAAAAGCTCATTATTTGTTTTTGGGATGATCATTCTTGCTCAGAATAACTTGAGTTATATTTTGTGAAAATTTCTTTTACATTTGTTGTGTAAAAAAGCATCGCATTGTATACAAATCTTTGTGCTGCAGAATTCTATCAGCTCTATTTCAAGAAATTTATTCTATTTTCTTAATCACTTTCGCTGGTATCCCAAGTGCAATACAATTTGGTGGAATATCATTCGTTACAATACTTCCGGCGCCAATAATAGAATTTTCCCCAACCGTCACTCCTTTTAAAATTAAGGAATTCATACCAATGAAAACATTGTCCTCTATTACAACTTTTTTGCTAATCACATTGTCTTTCCGAAACCTTCTGTTTTCCTTTTCAATTGGATGAAAATCCGTATCTGTAATAAATGCATTTGCTCCCATCAAAATATTATCTCCCAAAATTACTTCTTTTGCCGCACATATCCCCCCCACTGATGCCAACATTTTCACCAATTTCAAGTGTTGCATCAGATCTGAGTGATCTAATAATTACTGGATGGTTGATGCCAGGCCCGCTAAAATAACTACTTGAAATTAAAGTCAAATTTCTGCCGACTTTGATTCTGGAAAATTCTGTAATAGAAATTACAGGTAATCCGAAAATTTTTACTTTAGCTTTGAATATTTTTCCATATACAGCATTGAATAACAAGTTTTGCGTGATTAACAAAAGTTTTCTTAATCCCTAAAGACTATACAGCATATTCATATTGACATACCCATTATCTGTTAAATTCGCTTAAATAAAACATACCTTACCCCACCGAGGCGCCCATGTTAGGCAATCCGACTAATACCAGTCATGGGTAGTCCCTACAAAGCAGTGCAGGTGGTCAAAAAGATGCTCGGTATACTCTGTAAACCCTTGATTCACGCATGAACTCATTCACAGCAACTAAACGCTAACTGCTTGAAATTAGTTTTGTAGGGACTACCCCAGTCATGATCAGTTGATAATATCTCGGTAATAGGCAAGATAAGCTTCTGCTATTATATCCTCAGAGAAATTAGCTTTCGCGAATTTCTCTGCTTTTTTGCTAACACGTTTAGATAAATCAGGATTTTCTAATAGCTTCAAAACACCTTTCGCAATATCTTTGGGAGAATTAATATCGCATAGCATTCCTGCATTGCCATGATCCAATAAATAAGGTATGTTTCCGCTTTTTTTACCACCAACAATGGGAGTACCTATTACCATTGCTTCAAGGACAGTCATTCCAAAGGATTCTTCCCGGGAAGGATGTAAGAAGATTAGAGCCTTCTTCATCTTTTCTATTACCTTGAAATATGATATGCTTCCTATAAAATGAACCCCATCTGCTATGTTATTCTCAATGGCATGCACATGAGCTGGCCCACCAATTTCCATGCCATCACCAATTAAGTGATATTCTATATCAGGGTGACTTCTTCTTGCTATTGCGAATGCCTTTAATGCTGTATCAATGTTTTTACGTCGCCCAAAGCCATTGCTGACAGAAAGAATAAAATTCGATTTTTCTACCTGCATAGAGGCAATTTCTTCTAAATTCGTTGAAAAAAAATTCGTGATAATGCGTGCTTTCTTTTTGTCTCTATTACCTAACAGGTTATATAAATATTGTGAATTCGTGCTCAAATGCCGAGCTTTATTTAAAACAATGTAATTCATTATTAATCTCATAAATCTATAAGGATCAGTTTGATAACGTAAGATTGTCATGGCTTGATCACGCAAAGTAACGATAGTGGGAATTCCACTGTCAATAGCTGCCCAGGCAAACTCGTATGACCATTGCGCACTTATAAGGCACTTTGAAAAAAATAATCATCCCAAACTGCAGATCCTGTCACTACCTCGCCGGTGTATTTCGACATAGCTAACCAAGCCAAAAACTTCCATGACATCCAGACGATTG
>JAFCZU010000484.1 GCA_019314185.1 Deltaproteobacteria bacterium
AATGAATGAAAAATTAGGGATGGGATGGATACCTGATCTTCCTGATTACAGGGATTACACGCTGGAGCACGAAGAGATTAAGCCTATGCTTCAGGAGATGAGGGTGGGTGAACCGGAGAAGGTGAGCTTACCGTCTTCCGTAGACCTGAGACCGTGGTGTTCCCGGATTGAGGATCAGGGTTCACTGGGATCATGCACAGCCCAAGCCGGGGTGGGATTGGTAGAATATTATGAAAGGAAAGCATTCGGAACTCACATTGATGCATCCAGACTATTCCTCTATAAAGTAACACGAAATCTCATGGGCTGGGGAGGAGATACCGGAGCCTATTTGCGAAGCACAATGGGTGCAATGGCACTTTTTGGGGTTCCTCCTGAAAAATACTGGCCCTATACTGTCAGAAAGCATCCCGGTCCTGCCGGAGAGCGAACATTTGATGCAGAGCCACCCGCTTTTTGCTACGCTTTTGCCCAAAACTATCAAGCTATAAGATACTATAGGCTTGATCCCCCGGGGACCCCATTAGCAACCATTCTCCAAAGGGTTAAGGCCTTCCTGGCAGCTCAGTTGCCTCCAATGTTCGGATTTACTGTTTTCAGTTCAATAGAGCAGGCAGGAAGTACGGGAAAAATTCCATTTCCATGCCAAGGAGAAAGGGTGCTTGGTGGTCATGCCATAGTAGCAGTTGGATATGATGATGCAATGAAAATATCGAATTCCATATGTGGAAAAGATACAACAGGAGCCCTTTTGATCAGAAACTCCTGGGGTACAGGATGGGGTGAGGGTGGCTATGGTTGGTTGCCATACGACTACATTTTGCGTGGAATGGCCAGAGATTGGTGGACAATTCTCAGGAAAGAATATGTTCCCACGAAGAAGTTTGGATTTTAGCTTTCGTCAAACCCTAACTATCGCTAATAGAATATGGTTGGAGTTAAAAACCATCACGAGGAGAGTCTGATAGGCCAGGCCTGATCTTCATTTTTTCGTAATCGGATCAAGTATAGGTGGAGTAAATGGGCAAGATTGTCCGAATTGGAGACAGAGGCCTCTCATAGAAGAGGCGCTTGATAGGCTGCTCAAAATGGCGGTTGTTCAGAGCTATTATCAAGGAAACTCAAACAGGGTTGATGGCGACACTGTTAAAGTTGAGTTGAAGGATATGGGGATATGGGGACGGGCTTGACTAATTGGACATATTTTGATATAATAAATAATTATAACAGTCAGAATTTTGTTTATCGTATGGGGACGATCGCCTTGGAAACCGGAACGTTAATCTATGCCTGGACGTTAATGACCACCTGCTGCTGAAAACCGGGACAACGCCGATCTCCACGGTTATGAAACGCCTTTTAACCAGCTATGCAATGCACTACAATCGGCGGCACAAACGCCACGGGCATCTGTTTCAGAATCGATATAAGTCCATTTTATGCGATGGTAAGGAGAAAGATATGTCAACAAAACTGCGCATAGCAACATTCAACCTGGAAAACCTCGACGACAAACCCAGGCAGACGCCGACGCTGGAGAAGCGCATTGCTGTTATGCAGCCCCAACTTGTCCGGCAAGAGGTATCCCTTACTTATTGACCAGATAGCTCACACTCGCGGTAGCGTTAGCAATCACGCCCACTTAGGAGGTCCTATGACTCCAGAATCTGCATATCTCATATCCTTTGGAATGGTTATTTTGATGAAGATAGTTTGCTTCATATTAGGCTACTTCACGGTGCGGTTGGGTTACAAACTGATTGCTTCCGGAGTGAAGGGTGAATTTAAGTTTTCAGCAAAACTTGGCGGAGTCAAAACTGATCTTGCAAGTGTGTCACCGGGTCTGCTGTTCGTTTTATTGGGGGTTTTCTTAATTGGTTACGCTATGTATGTAGAAAAGGGGGTGGAATTAGAGTCTGGGACAAGAGTTCACAGCGAAAAGCCTGAACCGCCAATTCCACAAGGGTCAATTTTCGATAGGATGAAGGAGGATAAAGCAAATGAAAACAGATAGAGTTGTTAAGCAATCCATGACGTTTTTAATGTTCATTATTGTGTTGTTTATAGTACTTCCTGCTTCAGCATATGATGATGCTACCATTGAAAAGGCTGACAAGTGCTACCAGGAGGGCATTACTGCTTTTAATAAAAAACATTGGTCAATTGCAGGAAGGCATTTTGTAGACAGTTTCGATTACATACCACATTCAGTGACAGCTTATATGCTAAGCGTGACTTTTCTTAAGATGGAATCGCCTGATGATGCTTTAGCTTATGCGAGAAAAGCCATTAATACTGAACCTGAATTAGAAGAACCTTATTTGACCGGTGTCAGAGAAATTGCCGATTGGGCAAACAAGGCAAAACATGACCCCTATTATAGGGTAACGGGAAAAGCAGATAAGTGGGATGAGAAAAAACCAGCATCTCCAAAAGACAGGCCTCCCAAGCCGTCCGTTCCCCAAAAGCGCACATTAGGAATGAAACCTCATGTGAAGGTTGCGAAAGCTCTTGTAACTGCTGAGAAAATCAAAACTCAGGATTTGACCGGCAAGTGGCGTTGTAATGATGGCGGAGTCTATTTTATCAGACAGGTAGGTAATGAGTTATGGTGGTACGGTCAAAGCCAGGATGCTGGGAGAGGGTGGTCTAATGTATTCCATGGTCAGATCCGGGGGAATCAGGTAACTGGAAAATGGGCAGACGTTCCCCGTGGGCCGGCACGAAATTCCGGGAATATGTCCCTGCAACTTATTGGAAATAACAAAATGAAAGCTATTCACAAAACAGGTGGTTTTGGTGGGAGCGAATGGAACCGTTAGTTCGGAAACAAGGGGACATCCTACTCCCCCTGCCAAGAAAAAAGTGAACGACCCGGATAGGGCGAACACCACGCCAATAACTTTCAATGTGGTTTTCAATAAAGCGGTAGCCGGCTTTGCTGCTGATGACGTAGTGCTCAGCGGCACAGCGCGGAGCGCAGAGGAACGGGATGGGGACGGGCTTGACTAAGTGGACATATTATGATGTGGATGCAGATGTCATCATACTGCAAAGAGGTGAGACATGCCACGACAAGCCAGACTGGATGCGCCGGGAACCCTACATCATGTCATTATCCGGGGAATTGAGCGCAAAGAGATAGTAAAAGATGATCACGACAGGCAGAATTTTGTGTATCAGATGGGGACGATCTCCTTGGAAACCGGAACATTAATCTATGCCTGGACGTTAATGACCAACCATGCACATATTTTTTTGCGCGGCTCTTCATCTGGTATTTCCCGGTATATGCGCCGCCTGTTATCTGGTTATGCTATTTCATATAACCGTCGCCACCGTAGGCATGGGCATCTATTTCAAAATCGTTATAAATCTATCATATGTGAAGAAGATCCCTATTTTAAGGAACTGGTCAGATATATTCATTTAAATCCGTTAAGAGCAGATATAGTAATGAAGATCTGAGTTTTTTTGTTTCTTTGACAGGAAAATCAGGAGGAACAAATGGCGGTAAAAGATTGGCTCATAGGAACGCTTAGACCAGGTGCTTATCTAAGAACAGAATCTGGAAAGATTCTGCTCACCACTCTCCCAAAAGGGGCGCCACAGCCACCTGAATCGGGAGCGCTGCCTATCGCCGAAGAAAACTTAGGGAAAACAGCCCTGGTCCATGGGGAGCTTGCCGACAAGATTTTCTATTCGGCACAGTTAGTGGAAACACTGCCTCGTTTAACGCGTGCTTTGATTCAAAGACTAACAGAAAAGGGGATCGTTTCTTTAACGGAGATTAAACAGTACCTGTCAGAGTTGAAAGACAAGCAGGAAATAGGGCAACCGAAAAAGCTTTGCGCCCTGGTCATTGGGCACAAGAAAAGCTCTCCCGGTGCGGTCAACGAAAGGGCGGGCCTTAGCGAGTTCGATTTCAACGAAGATTTGGCCATCCGCATTGAAAAGAAGATCCGAAATGCAGAAGCACAGCGAATTTACAGAAGGACATACAAGGAGCTACCAGACGACATAAATGCTCTTGAGCCCGATTTTGTT
>JAFCZU010000485.1 GCA_019314185.1 Deltaproteobacteria bacterium
ACATTGGTCGGTTGGCCATTACCGGAAATCATCAAATCTATTTACCAGCAGAAATACAAAAGATGCTAAAGGATTCAGGGACAGTCCGAATCCAGATTCTGGGCGGGTGAAAAACCTCCTAAAAATCAAGCGGACTTTTCGCTTCTTTAGTAGTCTGGCAAGGTTGTTCTGCAATAATAGAAACAAAGACGAAATAGAGTAAAAGGGGGACGTTCTCTATGCCCCTTTCCCTTTCGGATGCATATCTCGGCTTACAGAGGAGGGTCTGGGGCAAGTCTGCTCTTGACTAACCCTTTAAGGTATGGTCAAAATTTGAAGTTAGGAGCCAAATGCATAGGCATTTAATTTAATTCAAAATAAATAATCATTACAGGAGGGTTGATAAATGAAAAAGTATTTTCTTATAGCGCTTTTCTCCATCTTTTTATGTCCATTTTCTATCTATGCTCTGGACAGTAATGTCTACATGTTTCCACACGAACTAACGTCGGATGACAACCTCCAGGATGGGTCCTCTGGTGAACCGTTCAAGCTTGCAGACAATACCTTGTTGATCTGGGTCGACCCACATCCAAAAGCGAAATTTGCGCATCCCACTGTTTATATTCTGATTTCCAGTGATGGCACACGAGTTGAACATGGAATGTGGTGCCCTGTTCTCAATGGAAAGCAGATCCTTTACGGTAGTAGAAATAAACTGGTTATGATTTCGCCTTTCGAGGTATCTTCATTTACCGAATTTATTAATGTGTATGCCTTTCCACATGGGCTAACACCTGAAGATAAGCTTGTTGATGGACCGGATGGTGTTCCTTTCAAAATCACAGGCAATACCTTGTTGATTTGGGTCGACCTTCATCCCGATATGAAGTTCACGCATCCTACTGAGTATATCTTGATCGCTCTGGAAGCGATAAATGTATATAAAGGTAGTTGGTGGCCTGTTCTTAATGGCAAACGCATTCTCTATGGCAGCCGAAACAAGGTAGGTGCGATCTTTCCCTTCGAATTGTAGTAATGCATCATTATCTTTTCCTTTAGATAACCTAGGGGCGGCTCTCCGCCTTTTCGTCCCGCTGATTAGAAAAGGATACAGCAGATGAAAAAGCTCTTGACACTAATTACGGTAATCCTGACGCTGACGACAGCGCCCCTGTTTTATTCTGTGGCCGCCGAGGCTGACGAGCAGGCCGAGATAAAGGTAAAGACATTAAAATTCCCGGCGGAAATGATCATTACAGATACGTTAGACCCTGGGGAATCATGGGAAGATAAAAAAAGAGGCTATACACAAATCAGGGGGCTGGTCCTCGAAGAAGTAGTTGAAGCGGAGAGCAAGTTTTTGAGTGAAGCTATCCTTGTGGTATCTATCAACGCCGAGCTGGACTCAAGCGGCACTGGCTTCGACTGGGGATCGGATCCGCCGCTGATATTCACTGTGGACAACGGCCCTGGATTCCAGGGAACCTGGGAGGGCAGATTCGTCGGGACGTTCGTGGAAAATCAGCCCTTTAACTTCGAGACCGTCTGTTTCGGTACCGGTGACTTTGAGGGGCTGATAGCTGTAATGATAGGAACCCGTGAAGTGCCGGGTGACTTGGCAACCATTGACGTGTACATCACCGATCCTGATAAAAACGATTGATAGATAGTCGGGCATCGGTATCGTAGCGGCAGAAACGCCGATTACTGATGCCCCCCGCACAAATCTCGTACGAAGTAGGGGCGCAAGCTCCCGATCTACTTGGACGTTGCTATAGCTGAAACTCTCTACAATTTCTCAAAAGCCAAAGAATATTTCCTTGACTTTCTGAGAAACGATCTTCATAGTTTTAATGAGGTGTATCACCTCGTATTGACGAGGGGATGAGAGTCTGGCTGTCCGTGTATCATACGAAAAGAGAGGAAAAAAGAACCTATGAGTTTACTGTTAGAAATTCCGGATCATGTCGCCCATGCCATTCGATTGCCGGTAACAGAACAACGCCAGCAAGTCATGACAGAATTGGCGGTAGCCTTGTATGGCCGAGGAATTCTTTCGTTCGGCAAGGCACGAGAACTCACGTCGTTAAATCGGGTAGAGTTTGGCTTGTTGCTTGGACATCGTGGCATACCACGGCATTATACAGAACAGGATTTGGAGGATGATATTGCCTATGCCCGTGGTTAGTAATACCTCCCCCATTTGGAACCTCGCGAGTCTTGAACGACTTGACCTGTTACACGACCAATTTCCTGATGTGCGTATCCCGCAAGACGTCTTGAATGAATTGCAGGTTGGGTATGAGTATCCTGAAATGGCGCGAATTCAGCAGGCAATAGATGCCCGGTGGCTCACCGTTGAATCCATCACCAATTCGCATGTCCAACAATCGCTGATGTTGGATATTGATCGTGGCGAAGCCGCGGCCATTGCCCTGGCCCTTGAATTAGGGATGACACGCATTGTCATGGATGAAGCGGATGGACGCGCTACCGCAAAAGCGATGGGATTACAGCCTATAGGTGTCTTGGGCATTCTGCTTCGCGCAAAACACGAAGGGAAAATTCTCTCCTTGTCGGATGAGATGTCTCGACTAAGGCATGATGTCGGATTCTTTATTGCCGAATCGCTTTTTCAAAGATTACGAAGAGAAGCAGGAGAAACTCCATAAAAATAGTCTTTTACATAAGGAACGGGGACGAAATAACTTCCCCAAGTAGGCGCATAGATTTGGGTCAAATTTGTTCGTTCTCAAATCACAAAAGTTGATGGAATAGCAGGCTATTTTGATATTTTTGTGATAGTTATTTCGTCCCCGTTCCTAAGGTTGCATCGCTTACAAACACGTGCAAATGGCCCTCTCGGCTACATCTACCACTGTGTACTGGAGTGATGATTCGGACCACCTCATCCAGATTCATTGCCTCCCCAATAATTACCCGACGCGAAGCCACGTCGAGTGCAATCAAATCCTTCCGGTCAAGATCGGGCAGATTCTTATTATATGGGCCAATTAGTTGAATGGCCCGAGATAGTTACTGAGGGCAGGAATATTGAGGTGTCACATTTCCGGAGCGAGGTGGAAGTGGATTTATGGAGTGTAAGTCCCCTACACGTGAACTCTCTCCAACCCCGCTTTGCGCAGTCCGTCGAGCAGCATCTCCACATTTTCATCCGAAAAGAACTGCCGGCGCATCAGTTCACGGGTGTGCGTTGCGAAATTCGCGTTCACAGTCAGCAGTTCCCTGACGGCCGCCTCGGCATTTTCCTTCATGCCTAACTGTCCCAGCGCGGCTGCCCGTGATAACGAATCCAGACATAAGCTTGGTGTTTTTATACGCATCGCCTCGTTCAAGGCCTCCCGGTACCGGCCCTGACGATA
>JAFCZU010000095.1 GCA_019314185.1 Deltaproteobacteria bacterium
TGTTGTGATGCAGGTAGGGTTTTGGGCCACGCCTATCTTCTGGGATATCAATATGATGCCACCTAAGGTTCAGATGATATTGAAACTGAATCCGATGTTCTACATAGTTCAGGGATACCGTGAATCTTTTATCTATTTTGTCCCTTTCTGGAGGCATCCCTACCAGACCCTATATTTTTGGTTAGTAACACTGACGGTATTTGTCTGCGGTGCGTTGATATTCAAGAAACTAAAGCCGCAGTTTGCAGATGTATTGTAATAACATCGCAGGTTATAAGGATCAATATTCTGATGCCGGGAACTAAACAATGCAAAGATGCATAATTGTGTTGGGGCCGCACAGGAGCGGCACATCGGCCATGGCAGGGCTGTTAAATTTGATGGGGATCGATTTCGGCCCTTTTTTGATGCCTCCCAAAAAAGGCGAAAATGAAAAAGGGTTCTGGGAGCATTCAGAGATTGTCCAGATCCATGAGCGTCTATTGCGTGCACTTGACTCAAACTGGCATGATATATCTCCTTTGCCTGAACATTGGTGGCAAAGCAATGTTGCAGTGGAGAGCATGAAGGATATCCTGAAGGTTTTAAAGAGGGATTTTTTAAGGTCGCCGATTTGGGGGATTAAAGACCCCAGGATGTGTCGTTTGCTCCCATTGTGGTTAAAGATTTTTGATGAACTTGATCTTGATCCATTATTTGTGCTTATTAGCCGGCATCCTTATGAGGTTGCCATGTCATTAAAAAAGCGTAATGGCCTTCAAAGAACCAGGTCTTATCTCCTCTGGTTGGACCATATGCTGAAGATGGAGTTTTATACCCACTCTTTTCCAAGGACTTTCATCTCTTATGACGGCCTTTTGTCAAATTGGCGGAAAGCTGTAAGTGAAATCGCATCTGCCATTGATATAAGGTGGCCGGCCTCTTTTGATGAGGTTAAACATGAAGCTGAATTTTTTTTGTCTCCTTCGCTGCGGCACGAAAAGGCCGATCATGACTCTAAGTCCTTTGATCCTCAAATCTCTTCATGGGTCTTTGACTTATACAACCTTGTGGTCAATGCAAAAGATGAAGGCCAATTAAAAAAAGGCTTTTCCCGAATTCGAAACGGGTTTAATGAAGCGGTCTCTTTGTTCGGTCCGACTTTAAGATCTGAAGGACTTATCTGGCGTGAGGAAATAAAGCATGTTGCAGGGGACTACCAAAAAGAGATTGAGAGGATCGGGAAAGAACGCGACAGAATGCTTGAAGACAAGAATGTTGCCTGGCGTAGAGAAGTGGATCGTGTTGCAGGGGACTACCAAAAAGAGATTGAGAGGATCGGGAAAGAACGCGACAGAATGCTTGAAGACAAGAATTGCCAGATCCACCGTTTCTCTCAAATAGCCCCCCTGGTAAGTGTCATCGTTGTAAATTTTAATGGAAAACCTTACTTGGGACCGTTCCTCGAGAGCCTTATGCGGCAAACCTACCAGAAATACGAAATAATTGTAGTAGATAACGGGTCTGCTGATGGTTCCGCCTCTTTTATCAGGAATAATTTTCCTCATGTGAGACTTATCTGTTCTGAAAAAAACCTGGGGTTTGCCGGAGGTAATAACTTAGGCATGAGAGTTGCCAGAGGACGGTTGTATGCCCTGATCAATAATGATACCGTGGTAGAGCCTGACTGGCTTTATTACCTGGTTTCAGAAATGGAGAGTGACTCTAAGATAGGGGCTGTCGGTTCCAAGATTATATTTTTTAAACCTTATCTTAATTTTACTATAGATTTGCCCACCTTTTGCCCTGCAAAGATGGGCGGCTTGTCAGACCGTCGCAACCTTGGTTTTTTGATGGACGAAAACAGCGGGATTGATGGTTGTTCTTACCATAAACCCGTTTTTTGCGCTGGTTTTTATAACCCTGAATATATCAATGAGATGGTGGTGCGTTGGACAATGGGCCATGCTGAGTTCATGTTTCCAGTAGACCGGACAGACAGTGATGCAGCATTGCGCTTGGTCGTCGCAGGCGGAAAAGAAAATAGCGGCAGCCGATTCAGTGTTAAGCTGGATGGAGAATTGTTGGGTGAAAGGACTCTGGGCAAGGATTTTGCCGAGTTTCTTTTTAATATCCCTGTGAAAAAAGTGCGGGAGAAGTCCTTTTATCTTCTTAACAATGCTGCCTCCTTTTTGGATGAAAAGGGGAATGCGGGGGACAGAGGAATCTATCGGCCTGATAGAGGCCAGTTTGATGAAAGAGAAGACGTAGAGGCATTATGCGGATGTTCAATGTTGATAAGGAAGGAGGTATTGCAAAAAATTGGTTATTTTGATGAAGACTTTTTTATGTATTATGAAGATACAGATCTGTCGTGGCGTATGAGACGTCATGGATTTCGTCTGAGGTATCAGCCACTAAGCGTTGTAAATCATATCCATGCAGGGACAAGTCGAGAAGGGTCTTCGGTGTTTATTTTCTACGTAACAAGAAACAGAATATTGATGACATTGAAGAACGCCTCCTTAAAGGACAACGTCATCATTTTTCTGGTGGAGTGTGGTCAAAACCTGAGGCTGGCATACCGCTGGTTACGTGCAATAAAGGACGGCCCTATTGCAGCTCAGATTGGAAAAGAGTTAAAGATAAGACTTCGAGTCTATCTAAGCCTGTTTAAACTGGCGCCCAGGATGATTTTAAAGCGCCTGAGATTAATCTCCAATTAGAATGCTGACACGGTCAATAAGACAATATGAAAATAGGCATTTATAACCGCTATTGGAACACTTTTGGGGGAGGCGAAAAACATGTTGGCGTGATTGCGGAAATTTTGAGCCAACACTTTGACGTAGATCTTATCGGGACAGAACCCGTCAATTTGTCTGAACTATGCTCTCAACTCGACCTGAGTTTACCCAATGTGCGATATGTCATGTGGCCACCCCTCCACTGTGGTGAACTTTCCTCTTTAACCAAAAAATATGATCTATTTATCAATAGTACTTATTGTTCACCATTAGCATCTATGGCGAAAAAGTCAGTGTACCTTGTCTTTTTTCCACATTGGTTGGTGCCGGTGGCTTTTTCACCTGTTGCAGATGCATTCGTTTCTGTTCTGAAAAGCTTTGCTGCTCCCGAAATTGTCCCTTTGTCGGGTTTTTACGGTCTGGAGAGCAATGGGATATGTTGGGGGGGGGGTAAAGCCTGGGTGCGTTTAAGGACTTCTATGTTCGATAGTAGAAGTGAAGCACGGATACCCATTTGGGACTATAGGAGTGATTTGAAGCATAGACTGTTGTCCGTCAAGGGAGAAGGTATATGTTGGAGTCTCAATGGTGAGGAATTAGTGATCAAACGCATAAAACAGCCCACGAAAGCGGTTGATCTGTGTATTTTTACGAAGACATTTATTCCGGCAGAAAGCGGGTACAACGAGGATACTCGTCATCTTGGTATAGGTCTCAATCTTTACGGGCTACGCCGGAAGAGATATCTATATGTTTATAAGCACTGGATTAATAGAATGGTCAGTAGAATGCCAACACGATCCTTTGTTTCCACTTATGATTATTTTATAGCCAATTCACAATTCACGCGCACATGGCTCCTGAGACGCTGGGGGAGAGAATCGGTGGTTTTAAATCCCCCAGTTAAAACCGGCAAGTTCAAACCTCCCTCCATGAATAGAAAGAAAAGGGTTATCCTGAGCGTTGGCCGTTTTTTTGCTGGAGGGCACAACAAGAAACATATCAAAATGTTGAAGGCCTTTCGCGGGATGTGTGATAGAGGAGAAATTCCTGAAGGCTGGGAATACCATATAGTGGGCAAGGTTCACCGCGAAAGAGAAGTTCACGTTCGGTACTTTTCGAAAGTGCAGAGATTGGCAGTGGGGTACCCCGTAAAGGTGTTGGCGGACTTAAGGTTTAGCGATTTGCTTAATGAGTATCATTCAGCAAGTATTTTTTGGCATGCTGCTGGGTGGGGGGAAGATGAAAACAGACATCCGGAACGGTGTGAACATTTTGGAATGAGCACATGTGAAGCAATGAGCGCTGGGTGTATCCCCGTGGTCGTTGCGAAGGCTGGACAACTGGAAATTGTTCATGATGGAAAAAATGGATTTACATTTACTAGCGAAAAAGAGATAGTTCAAAAGACCAAGAGACTAATAGCCACGCATGATAGTCGGGCAATGGTAAAATTGGCTAATTCTGCTATGGACACAGTCAAGAAATTTTCGCGCGAGAAGTTTAGAGAGCGTGTTATGGCATTTATTTCGGGCATTATATAGAAATGCTACTTGAAGTCTATGTGCAGATCAGCCGATTTATGAAAAAAGGTTATGCAGAGCATTGGCATTCTTTTGAGATATGTTGGAAAGCGGATTACCCTGCAACGACACTTGTCATTTCGACCGAAGGGAGAAATCTTTAACTATTTGTTTTATAATAAGATTTCTCGTCGCTTTGCTCCTCGAAATGACATCTAAAATGGTAAGTGACGTTGTAGGGATTAAAGGGCTTTATGGTAAGGCCAGACAGGTAGCTTCGTACATCTGCGGTGGTTGAACATTGGAAATGACAAAGTCAAAGACAGCTAATGTATTGTAGGATGTCGATACGAAACCAGGTAGTGGCTTTTCGTGCAAAGAGATTAGCTTATGTTATCTTAGTCATTTGCAACTGTATTTACTTCCATCAGGTTTTGTTGCATTTAGGGGATGGGATATTCGGCGGGTTGGACGCAAAATTCAATCTGTACGTATTGGAACAGGTCTTTCAAAATATTCAACATGCGCGAGATGCATATTATGGACAATTCTTTTTTCCATATGAACAAACACTGGCTTTCAGTTCAAATCTGTTTTTTTTTCAAATCGGCTATTTTCCATTACGAGTCATGGGGTTCAATCCGCAGTCTGCATTTAACTTGCTTGTGCTCGCAAATTTTTCTGTTTTATCTATAATTGTTTTTAGCTGGTCAACAGGATTGCTCAGGCACACATCACTTGCGTTATGCGTTGCTATTTTGAGCACGACTATGAGTGTGCCGGCCCATTATCTCCATATGCATTTTCAACTTTTCGTTTGTTATTATTATTTGGGCACCATTGTATTTATTGAGTTATACATGAGAAAATTGCGAGTCAAGTATGTATGGTTTGCCTTATTGTCTGTTGTCGCTGCTTTTTTGACGGATCCTGCGACCGCCATCATGGGGTACTTGATTGTAATTGTGTACTTATTGGTCAAATGGCGGTGGGTTACGTCTGTTCTGAAAAATGATCTCAATATGAAAAGGTTATTAACGCTTCTCGTGGGCGTTTTTACCTCTTTCACGCTTTTGATATGGGCGGCGTATCCTTATTTTAAAGTAGCTATGCAATTTGGTTATCGACAGATAGATGAGGTTGGAACGTATTCTTCTCGGCTGTTTTCGTTCTTGTTGGCCCCACCTGCTTCTTCCTTTCATAAAATGATAGCGTCAAAATGGGGGTATCACGAAGCCACGCACTTCCCAGGTTTCTTATTTTTGGCCTCATTAGTACTAGGAATACTCTATGTCGTGTTGAACAAAAGAAAAAGATATTGGCCCTATTTGTGTGTTGTATTAGTTGTTTACGTAATTTCATTTGGTCCCAAGCTGTTTTCTACGGATGTTCCCAATCCTTTGTATTATATACCCCATTACCTTTTGCCTGGATTTCGTGGCATACGTGCTCTCGGGCGTTTTGGACTCCTTTTGTTCCCGATTCTGTCATTTTTTGTAGTGTATATGTGTTGGAAAATATGTCTTAGGCTATTTCCCACAGGATGGTCCCGCATTGCAATTCTGATATTGGTTCTGAGCATATCTCTGGACGGCCTTACACTTATGAAGTCTGATGGTTTCAGTTACGCAAAAGAAACAAACAAATATAATGAATGGAATCAAGTTATAGAATCCGGTGCGAGCACTATAAAAATTCCGTATGAGCCGTGGCCTTCTAATCCCAGCAAAGTAACTGAGCAAATGTTAGGGATCTTGAGAACCCAAGCACGGTGTGTCAACGGCTATAGCGGGTTTTCAACGCCTCTAAGAGACAAATATGAGCGAATTGCAAGAATGACAAAATTGAATAGTGAATATGAGGTCGAAACCTTCATAAATGAACTCGGGAAGGACAAAATACAGTGGCTCATCGCAGAAAGGTATAGAGTTCCCCAGACTTTGAAAGACCGCTTGCAACGCTTTTTTGGAAAGGACAGTTTTTATTCAAGTACACATTTTCTGTTTTTCAGAATACCGTTGTCAGAAGGAGATGGTTAGATAGCTGAGAGATGACTTCTAACCAGCTTTGTTGCAGAGGAGAGCAGTGAATTGGTGGTGAAAATGGGAAGGGTTTCGGGAGATTACTGATCTGTGAGGCGGTTGGACACTATTTTTTTGTGGAAAATCGGTTAGAGGTTAAGCGATTGAAAAATACTGGTTCATAGATAGGATGGTTTTGAGATGTTTCAAAATCAGTGAAAACTTGAGGGCTATATGAAACTGTCAATAGTTATACCGTGTTACAACGAAGTTAATACCATTCGGCAGGTTGTAAAAGCCGTGAAAAAAGCTCCCGTAGAAAAGAAGGAGATTATTATTGTTGATGATTGTTCTACTGATGGTACAAGTGATTTATTAAAAAATGAAATTGAGGCTCAAGTAAACAAGGTTGTTTACCACGACAAGAATATGGGAAAAGGTGCTGCGTTGAGGTCTGGCTTTGCCCAAGTCACGGGAGATGTGGTCGTGGTCCAGGACGCTGACCTTGAATATGATCCGCAGGAATACCCCCTTTTGATGGAACCTATCCTAAAAGGCAGGGCAGATGTTGTATTTGGGTCACGATTTGTGGGTGGACAGTCGCATAGAGTAGTATATTTTTGGCACATGGTTGGAAACAGGATGTTGACATTCATTTCAAACATGTGCACGAATATAAACCTGACTGATATGGAGACGTGCTATAAGATGTTCCGGCGGCAAGTGATTCAAGGAATCGACATTGAGGAAGATCGCTTTGGCTTTGAGCCTGAAATTACCGCAAAAGTGGCACATGCTGGATATAGGATTTACGAAGTTGGTATATCCTATTACGGAAGGACGTATGCTGAGGGGAAAAAAATCGGGTGGAAAGACGGGTTTAGAGCAATATATGCCATTGTAAAATATAACTTGTTGTGCAGGCTATGGAAAAATCCAAGTATGAAGAACTGAAAAATATCAATACTGTTCGGCATGACTTTTGCTTGTATCTCTTTTGCTCGAAAAAAGTTTGCAAGACCTCTCCGGAAGATCGGGTTTCATCAACCGAAGACCATTCAGACTTGGATTTGCAGTCCCTTTACTTCTAAAGTACCCACTTTCTGGCAGTCAAACTTATCAAGCAAAGAAATGTGCCGAACAGTATTGATGTTTTATCGCAAACAACATACGGAATGTGTGGCATTGCTTAACAACGATGTGGTTCCACACTACCTCTGACAAGAGCATGGTCGAGGCCTTTGAGTCTCATCCTGAGGCAGGATTTGCTGCTTCTAAAATGCTTTTTTTACGATAATCCAGGAATAATCGACCGCACTGGGGATGGCTACACCAGATCGGGAAGCGGTCTTCTGCGGGGGCGAGGTATGCTGGCCGGATTACGTTTGCTTCTGGTATGATATAAGCGACCCAATCTTGCACATACCCATTTTGCCAATCAAACCGTGATAAATTCCGTAAATCAGCGCCTTAATCTTCTTATATTTATTGTCTTCGTATAGGAGAATTGAGATTAGTTCGTGAATCATTCGCGCTGTAATTAAAGGAATGTAAGAAGGATAAGAGAAAATATAATCTATAGCGGTTCTGATGCCGTTTCTGGAGATGTAATACTTTCGTACTGGTAAATGGTGGTTAGGCTTAATTGTCATGCCAAGAAAATGGTGGGCAGACCTTTTGCCAATTGAGTGATCTAAGACGACGTCGCAATTGACTGCAAGACTAAAACCGAATTTGTTAGCTCTCAAACAATATTCATTATCAATAAAGTCAATAAAATAATCATCTCGAAAGGGTCCTATTTCTTCGTACCCAGAATAGGTTATGAGGGTGCCGGATGTGATGGCGATTGTTGCATAATTGCACGGCCCCGATTGAATTTTGCCACATGTTGTATGTTTCACGGTGAAACGTGTAATAATCGGAAATTTTGCAAACGTCTTACTGTTTCGATCATAGAAGTTAGGGGCATAGAGCTTACAGTTGCAGACTACGCTGTCGATTTTTGATTTGAAAATGAGCATGTTTTTGAAGAAATGATGTGGCAGACGTGAATCCTGATCAAGCAAGAATATGTTTTTGTAACCTTGTTGCCCTGCTAATTGTGTACCTTTATTGAGGGCTGTAGCAAGGCCAACATTCTTCCTGAATTTGTAAACCGTGACATTTCGGAGCTTGGGAAAATCAGTTATTGTATCTGTGGGCGTATTATCAATAATAATGAGCTTGTGACATAGCCTTGAAATTCGATTCAGGCTCTGAATGGAAGCATTGTTTGGGAAATATGTTACAACAACAACAGCGAACTTAGACATAGAATCCTCTGAGTCAAGTGATGAAGACTTGTTTTATAAATTTTTGATGTAAATAAAACACCTTATCAGTCGTCGACGTATGATTATACGCCTTCCTCCTTCTATCCTTGTGAAATTAATTATCTGAAAATCTATATTTCTACCCACCACAATCTTTCAAAACCGAGCGATATCACTGCATACCTTTAAAGCCGTATGTTATCGTACTTCTGCTCAAGTGCATTGCCGTATTGTATGACCTGTTTTTTTGCCTCTTCCATGCTGGCCTGCATTGAAGGAATAGATTACAACTCTTCTGCGCTTAATTCCTTAATTTCTATTGCCAATCTATCCGAAAATTCGCTCCATCCTTTTCCTGTAAATGCCAAGAAACCTGTTTTTCAAACGCTCCTCCAGAAAGCTCTTCTCTATCATATTTTCAAAAACAGGTTTAATGTCATTCAAGTGAGCCAGGGAGTAAGCAAATTGTTTTTTATTAAGCCCGAAATGCTCTGCCAGTTTTGTGAAGTCTTTTCTTGAAAACCGGTTCTTTTTCCCCTGTAAACTAAGACACATTTCCTCGCGTTCATCCGGCAATACAAGCCGTGAGTTGACAATATCATATGCTGGTGAGGAGATATAATCAAAAGTTGTGTTTAAGAGATTAGGTGGTGTATCCTCCGGGTGATTGTTTACCGGCAATAACCCGGCACTTTGAATTATCAAAATGAAAGGATACACACACCATGAG
>JAFCZU010000096.1 GCA_019314185.1 Deltaproteobacteria bacterium
ATATACCTTCTTTGAGAGTTCTAAAATTTCTTTGACCTTTTCTTCATCTGTGTAAATCTTAACCTGGACTTTATCGACAATACCTCCAAAATCCTGATGGTACTTGGCATGCATGACCGTGCCAAGGTGTTTGAGCAAAAATCCTTTTTCAACAGCGGCCTTGCCAACCCTGATCCACATAATGTTTCTCTGTCCGATATGCATTATACCCTGAACATAATTGACGAGATGATGTATCTGACGCTCTAATATCGGCTCAAAGTCCGACTGCATCTGCCTGCCGGCCACCTCAATCAGCATTGCAAAGGGAAGCTTATCCCCCTCTTTAATTTGATCAAGATCAGGTCCGATCATCTCAACCTTCCCATCTTCAACTTCGGACATATCTTTTGAAACGGTCAGTTCGACTCCCATCGTTCTACCGCCCCCGCATTCAAAATAGAGATCATCCTTTCTGATACGCTCTCCCTCAAATGCAGGTCCGTAAGACATGGGGATGTCTACTTTGCTGACAGCTATCTTCAACCCGCGAACTTCAATAGCTTTGGCCACAATCTTATCGTGGGGGATATTACTGACTACATGCTCGTACGTACAGATTCCTGTCGGAAGGACTTCAGGAATCGGTGTGTCAGCTATAGTAGGGAATCCCCAGTTGAGGCCACCTGCCGCATTAGCATACCACTCATCGGTTACGGTCCCAAGCGGCATTGCAAAGGCAAATACCCTGTCTTTATTAAAACGAAGATTTCCCTTAAAATCTCCGGGCTTAATTCCGCCAAAGGACATGGCAACACGTGTTGCAAATCCTATGGCAAACACGGTTGCCCTGTAACTTGGTCCAAAAGAGACCAGTCGGGTAGGCCAACCGATCTGAATGCCTTCTTGCACAAGTTGTTTTGACATTGTTTTGCCTTCATGATCAGCGCACATGAATACATAAAGATTTTTTTCCTGAAGTTCTATTGCGATCTTTGCGGCTATCTCATTGGATGGAGCAGCTCCTAATATCGCGGCAAATCCGGGAGCGCTCCCATCAACAAATTCCACACCTCGTTTTCGCATGATAACATCATCGGCAGCTCCCAGCCATATGTTATCGGGAAGCGGGTCTTCTGCATTTGTGTAAAAATCGGGTTGATCCAGATATAGTATTGCCTCAATGATTTCTTCTGCAAAATAGGTGGCCATGCCTGCTTCAAGCGCTGGAGCGAGGTAGGGAAGCCAGACTGTGTCACTTACGAGCGGGGGAACAAGTTTTTTGCACTTATCCAGCACTTGACGAACATCTCCCAATGTTTCTACCGGAATTCCAAGCATTCCGTAAATGATCGGAAGATAATACGTCGTATTCGGAAAGCCGATCTTTTGATCAGCCCCCCATTTTTTTAATGCTTTCTCGTATTTTTCCTCTGCTATCCCAACAATTTTATGGGCTCCACGAATGGCTGCTGAACAAATTATCTTAGACACTGTTTATCCCTCTCATAAAGTTAGCGCACTTTCGGAAAATAAGTGCCTAAAATGCCTAAAGTTATGGTACGCCTTTGACCTGCTAATTTATAATTCAAACTTGCCGGAATTACTTCTCCTTTGCGCATTAACAACCGAAGAAATCTATATAATATGGTAGAATTCATTAACTTTAGGCACTTTAATATACTTTAGGCACTGTTTTTATAGGCACTTTTTATTTATCTATTTTCCAGTCATTAAATCTTGAATTGATTCTTTTACCAGCTTAATAGCTTCAGGATGCCTCATTACCAGAATGTCAGCTCCGGCAAGGAGCACACACTGAGCTGTCATGGCCTCCATCAATATGCCTCTCTTTTTCTGGTTTCCGAGAAGCGGAGCTTCTGTTTCAGTTACCTTTACCTCTTTTGTTTTCCACACCTCTTTTGCAAAATTGGCAATGATCGGAAACTGAAGTCTTTCGTCGTCCTGAATAAGTGCGGCCGTTCGGATTCGTTCTATTACGCTATAACAATACTCCAACCCGTATCCAAGAGCGCCGGTTGTCGGATCAATAATGATTTTGTTGTCAGGAACATTCAAGTTTCCCAAAAGAATATTGAGCTGTTTTGCCAGGTTTATGTCGATTGGCGTGCAAGCCATAACAGTATGTTTATAACCGATTGCCGTGGCTCCGATAGCCCGATAGTTACTTTCTCCCAGAGGCCCTATAATCAGATTTTTTCCCTCGCACACCTCGCAAACCGCCTTTAATACTTCGGTGTCCTTATCCGCATTTGAGGTTCCAAAAACAATCAAAGGAACATCCACTGCGTCGGAGACTTTTTTTGTAATCGCGGCGGCCTCGTCAGCCGGTGTGTCCTCAGCATTTGGATCTGTGCTGGCCAGTTGCAGCGCTATCATTTCAGCCCCATATGTATCGACACATTTTCGAGCCCATGCCACAGGATCGCCGGCAACATCGGCAAACGGTTCCAGCGCTGTATCTGGCCAATCTTCAGGCTCCTTGTCATACACCTCCATCGCTATTTTCGGAGGATGCGGCATAGCGCCTTCGAACAGATGAAACGGATAACACGACTCGCCACCTACGGTTATGGCATTCTCCTCACGTCCCAACGGAATCTCTTTTATTTTTCCGGCATAAGCAACCTTTGGTATTTCTATGGTCAATTTATATGTCTCCCCTTTAAGTTAAGTGAACTAAAGTGAGCTAAAGTTAAGGAAAGCGCTTGCCAGCGCTAACTAATTTTATATTATAAATAGCAAAATTTAAGAAACTCTATCTCATTTGTCGTTTGTTACTTTAAAATAGGCAGAATACCTTAACTTCAGGCACTTTAATATACTTTAGCTCACTTTAGGCACTTCACGCTTTATTATCTCGGTCTCGGAAGCAGACCGGCCCTTTTCGTAATCTCCGGCACGGCGCTCTCCCATTCTATCGCCATGATATGCACACCGGCCACACCTTCTATTTCTCTTACCCTGTTAATAATATCTACACAAATGTTAATTCCCTCTTCCTGTACGTTCTTTTTGGCATCTTTAGCTCCCTTGAGGCGAGTTAGCACATGATCGGGAACATCCATGCCCGGTATATTGTTTTTCATGTATTTCGCCATACCAATTGATTTTGGAGGTGTAACTCCGGCCAGGATGTAACATTTTTTATGTAGCCCAAGCTCTCTAACCGCTTTCATCCAGGCAGCAAATTTTTCGATATTATAAACAATCTGCGTCTGAATAAACTGAGCGCCGGCGGCAATTTTTTTTGCCAGGCGAAGAGCCCGAAACTCAAATGGATCTGCAAAAGGATTGGCCGCAGCGCCCAGAAAAAAGTCCGGCGCCGCTCCTTTGATTTTTTCTCCGCACTGAAAGATCTTTTCATCACGCATCATCTTAAGCATCTGCAAAAGCTGTATAGAATCCATATCAAAGACACCGGCAGAATTCGGATGATTTCCGAATTTTTGATGATCTCCTGTAAGGCATAGTAAATTCTTCATTCCCAGGGCTGCAGCGCCGAGAAGATCGCTCTGAATGGAGATGCGATTTCTGTCTCTGCATGTCATTTGAACAACCGGTTCCAATCTTTCCTGCATCAACAAAACAGAGGAAGCAACACTCGACATCCTTACAGTAGCAGCCTGGCAATCTGTAATGTTTACAGCATCAGCGCAGCCTGAAAGCAACTTCGCCTTTTTGCGGATAACTTCCGCATCTGCATTTTTGGGGGGACCCAGTTCTGCTGTTACAGCAAACTGCCCGGATCCCAACACCTTTTCCAAATTACTCATTGAACTCATAGTTTTAGATCCTCCCTGACGATTTTTCTGGGGCCTCCGTGCAGACTGCTTGCCCAATCCTTCATGGGAAAGATTTCTTGCAGTTTGTCCAGTTGATTCAATCCCTTTAAGCGATCATATATCAATTGCCAGACGCAGGCAATATCAGGATTAATTTCACACTGTCCGTTTTTCGATCCTCCGCATGGGCCGTTAAATAAACGCTTTGAACAGCGTGCAACAGGGCAGAGGCCGCCGGTCTTGTCAAGAATACAGTTTCCGCAGCCAGCGCACCGTTCCGACCATACCCCCTGTTCTTCGGAAACACCCATAAAACTTGTATTTAAAGCCGGAAGAATAATGGTTTTCGGATACATGTCAGCCAGAAAATTCACTCCAACACCGCAGGCCATGGAAAGAACGGCATCATATTTGTTCACCTCATCTTTTAATTCTTCAATATATTCCGTATCGCATTGTCTGGCAAGAGTCTTTTCAGTTATTTCAATCGGTTCTCTCTCTTTTTTTCGATCGATCCGAAGGATTGAGGCA
The DNA here is from genome assembly GCA_019314185.1 of Deltaproteobacteria bacterium. The sequence goes on from JAFCZU010000096.1 coordinate 4,317, forward strand.
AGGATTTCAACCTCTTTTTCTCCTCCGGCAGAACAAACCGTAACACATCCACCGCATCCAAGAATCAGGATATTTTTTATCCCTTTTAACATCTCAATGATTTCTTGAATCGGTTTTCTTTCTCCGATAATCATAATCTATTTCCCCTTTAACCTAAAATGAGCGATCAGCCATTAACTTTTAGCTATTAGTCAAACCATATCAAGATGTTTAAGTAAGTCGCCAGAGCCTGTTGGCGGAGGTGATTAATAAATATACGAATGCATACTTCATAAGAGCCAACGGCTAATTGCTAACAGCTAATCGCTTAACGTAGGTTTAACGGACTTGGTCCTAACTTTTTTATCCGTTCAGTCATCTCTTTGGCTGCTTCAATAAATCCGCTATTTGGCTCACGGGAGATCATATACATCTCTATGCGTTCATGTTCAATATTCAGTTGGTCGAAAACAGTTTTTACGTAATCAACTCTTTTTTTTGCAACCTGGCTCCCTCTTAGATTATGGCAGGTATCGTCTTTGCACCCGGCAACGTAAATTCCGTCTGCTCCTTGTTCAAAAGCTTTTAACAAACGGTTTATGCTGATTCTGCCGCTGCATGACAGAATTTCCAGCCGCACATTTTCCGGAAACCCTAATCGAGGTAAGTTCCGTAAATCCTGGGAGCACGCATAGGCGGTATAATGGCAGCAAAAAGCCACAATATCGGGTTCATTTTGATTAATCATATTATCATGGTTTCCTTTAAACTATTCAGCCACAGATCTACGCTGATTATCACTGATATTTTTTCTTTTATTATCATATACAAATTTTATACTATTCAGGCACAGAGTGGCAAAGGCATAAAGGCGCATAGTTAGCTTGCCTAAAGTCATTGATTTTTGCCGGGCCTGCAAATCTCTATATGTTTTTATTTTTCTTTGTGCCACTGTGTCTTTGCCCCTCTGCGCCTGAACAGTTACTGTATTTAAACCTATCTGCGTTTATCTGTGTGAATCTGTGGCTGAATGGTTATGTTCTCTTGAAAGCAAAAATTCACATGAGGCAAACCGCTTCACGTCTTCAGATGTTTTCAGTTCAATAGCCTTGGCAGGACATTCAGCCACACATATTCCGCACGCCACACATTTTACCGGCTCAATATAAGCAATTCCGCTCTCCATTTTCATGGAAGGCGCATCAAACGGGCATACCCTCACACAAGTCAGGCAGCCCACGCAGTGTTTCTCGTTTACAACTGCAAGCTTTCCCATTTCACTCAATGTTTGCGCATTCACATAGCCGTCTCGCAAGGCAAGGATTCTCAGTGCTTTGATCACATCGCTAAAGCTCACATCCTGCGGACACACAACCTTACAGGCTTGGCATCCTGTGCAATACCAGATCAAATCTGATGAAAGAAGGCGATTTTTCAGGCCAAGAATGATCATATGAAGTATTTTTCTTGGATCGAATTCAGGGATTACCTGGCTGACCGGACATGTTCCGGTGCAGCTTCCACATGCATAACATTTTTTAACATGCTTACCTTCCGGAAGTTCCGCTACCTCAAATTTAAATCGAGGTTCTAACTCATTTCTGTCTATTGCCATAATTTTCTGCTCGTTGCTGGTTGCTCGTTACTGGTTGCTCGTTGCTGACAACCGGCCATCAATCTCTGATACTAATCCCTTTTTGCTGAATGCTGAGACATATTTTTCGATTTCTGAAAGAGTTACGCCAATTTTTTCTCCCAGATCATCAAAAGAAACCGGACCATCTTTTTGGATACGAAGTAATGTTTCTTGTTTTGCAATTTCAGTATTTATGGCACCGGCTACTTTCTGGTCCAGCTTATCATGAATGATCTGATTGGAATAATCACCTTCTTTACGTAGTTCTCTGGCAATCTTTCCAAACTTGGCTCGTAATTTCATTTGCTTTGCCGCTGATTTTGCCGCTAATATTTTTATCATTAATTCATCTTTATCTTTATTTTCCGCTTTTTCTAAGGGACCTAAGTTTTTGATTTTGTCTGTGAAATTCGTTATAATTTCTACAAACCGGGGTCCTTCTGCAGCCGAGGCCCATTCAAGAAGAAATCTTTCTGTTGAGACTCCAGCCTTTTCCAATAACTTGCGTGTTAGCTCTGCAACTACCAGGGCTTCATAATTTCCGGTTTGATAATGACATTCTCCAAGGTGGCACCCGCCAACAAATACTCCGTCTGCTCCACAAGAGAATGCTTCAAGGATAAAAATCGGATCAATTCTTCCCGCGCACATCACCCTGATGACTCTTATGTTTGGTGGATACTGGTATCTTGCTACACCTGCTGAATCTGCCGCTGTATAACAGCACCAGTTACATAAAAAACCGAGTATTTTCGGTTTAAATAAATCTTGAGACATTTTATTTTCCCTGACTGTAGTCGAGTAGTTAAATAGTCGAGTAGTCGACTATTTCCCACTCGAACCCTTGAATCCTTGACCACTTGACCCCTCTTGCCGTACTCGCGCCTGTCGCGGCAGGCCTTTGGAACCACACCTGCTCAATTGGAGACAACTCATTTGTTTTGTCTTAACTGCAACTAATTTGGAGATGATCTTGTTAATAACAATGCTTTTTAGCGGGGAATTTACCTTTCCGCACTTCTTCTATATACTGTTTTATTCCGGTTTTCGCGTCATCAAGCAGATTAGCATATTGCTTTACGAATTTTGGCAGATGCCTGTCATTTAATCCCAGAAGGTCGTGCAGCACAAGTATCTGTCCATCGCAATGGGGCCCCGCTCCTATTCCTATTGTCGGTATGGTAAGCGCTTTACTTATTTTTTCTGAAATTTCGGATGGAATGCCTTCTAAAACAACAGAAAAGGCTCCGGCGGATTCTATTTCAAGGGCATCTGCCATGAGCTGTTCTTCGTTTCGCTGAACCCTGTAGCCGCCCATCTGGTGAATAGATTGCGGTGTAAGGCCTATGTGGGCCTGTACCGGAATTCCGGCTGCTGAAATTGCTTCTATTGTTTTACAGACGGATCTTCCTCCTTCCAGCTTGATTGCAGCGGCGCCTGCTTCTTTAAGAAATCGTCCTGCATTGGTAATTGCTTCTTTTATGCTTGCCTGGTAAGACATAAATGGCATGTCACCGACAATCATTGCATGACCGGCGGCTTTTGACACAATGCGGGTGTGGTATATCATTTCATCCATTGTAACCGGCAGGGTGCTCGATTCTCCTTGAACCACCATTCCCACTGAATCTCCTACAAGAATCATATGCACGCCTGATTCATCAACCATCTTTGCAAATGGATAATCATAGGCTGTAAGAGCAACTATTTTTTCACCTTTTTTCTTCATCTTATAAAGAGTGGTAATTGTAACTTGTGATTCCATGATTTTACCTCCTGATTTCAACTTTCTCCAAATGCTTTTATCTGGGCTATTATTTCATTATTAGTGAAACCGCCCATTGATATCGCGAATGTTGGACAATGTGAGGCGCACATACCGCATCCCTTGCATGATGCTGAGATCGTTTCCGCTCTTTTCTTTTTTCCTGCTCTTATTAGCCTGATTGCTTTATATGGACAAATGTCTTCACATATGCCGCAGCCGATACAGGCATCGGTGTTAACTACCGAAACAATTGGTTCTACCGTCACAAACCCCTTTGCCAGCAAGGCTCCGGTTTTTCCCGCTGCAGCTTGTGCCTGTGCAATTGATTCATCAACAGGTTTTGGGGAATGTGCCAGGCCGCACAGATATATCCCGCTTACGGAAAATTCTACAGGTCGAAGCTTGGCATGGGCTTCGAGGAAAAACTTATCGCTGGTAAGAGGAACCTTGAGGTCTTTTGCCAGTTGTCCGACATCATGTGGTACAACTCCTACACTTAACGCCAGGAAGTCAGGTTTAATAGTCATCTTTTCATCAAGCAGTATGTCCAGAAATTCAATCTTGATTTTTCCATTTTCTTCGGTAACTTCTGGCGGAGCATCCTTTTCATACCGTATGAAGATTACGCCTTTTTCTCTTGCTTTTCTGTAGTAGTCTTCTGTAAATCCATAAGTTCGCATATCACGGTAAAGAATATATATAACGGCATGTGGATTTATTTCAAGTATTTTCAAGGCGTTTTTAACTGCCTGCATACAACATATCTTGCTGCAATAGGCAAGATCTTGTCCACGAGATCCCACACATTGAATCATAACCATTTTTTGTATCTTTGCTGCCTCAGTATCATAAGAGATCATCTTTTCCAATTCAAGCTGAGTGAGTACCTGTTTTGATTTTCCATAAAGATATTGTGTGGGTTGATATGGTTTGCCGCCGGTGGCTACAATGATGGCGCCATGTTCTACTGTGTCAGTAAGGAGGTCGGAGCTGATTGAGGTGGTAAAATTTCCAATATATCCTGATATGTTTTCAATAACTGCATTAGTATAAACATGTATAAGGGACTCTTGCTCTATCTTGTTTTTGAGTTGTTTAAGAAATGTTTGCGGATCATCTCCTGAAAGGGTAAAAACAAGATTATTGAGATTTCCGCCAAGCATATCGGATTTTTCTAAAAGAAAGCATTCAAACCCCTGATTCGCAAGACTCAAGGCAGCGGTCATGCCGGATAATCCTCCGCCAATAACAAGCGCTTTTGGAATAACCGGAACAGACTGTTCAGCAAGAGGCGCAAGGAGAGCCGCTTTTGCTACTGCCATCCTTACAAGCTCTTTAGCCTTGGCGGTTGCTTCTTCAGGTTCATGCATATGAACCCATGAACACTGATCTCTTATATTAACCATTTCAAATAAAGAACGATTCAAACCGGCATTTCTCAGTGTTTCCTGGAATAAGGGTTCATGGGTACGCGGGGTACAGGCAGCGACCACTATTCTGTTTAATTTGTGTTCTTTGATTTTTTCTCTGATTGTAATTTGCGTATCCTGCGAACAACTATACGGATTTCT
>JAFCZU010000486.1 GCA_019314185.1 Deltaproteobacteria bacterium
CAAGTATTAATGTTTATATCTATCTCTGCGATATCAAGTAATATTAAAAATAGAATAGATAATTGCTTCATCCATTTATATGAAATTGCATACGGCACCATATGCATATTGATCAATATGCAATTTGGTATAAATGAACCACATTCTTTGACAAACTAAGTGTTATTATTAGAAAACCACAAAAATCAAATCATTACACTTTGAAATTTATCCCTGATTTTAACAATATCCTTTAAAATCCGCTCACTTTCTTTCCAGTCTATTTGAAAATTGCCAATCAGATCGAAAAAATGAAGATGCAGGCTTTTTTCTTCTCGGTTAAAGACAAACCGGTTGCGGCTGTTATAAGTGAAAAAATATGCAGGCACGGGTTTTTCGTTGTTTAAAAGCGCAAACAGGTGGCCGTAAAAGCCGTGGTTATATCGCTGGCCGCTGGAACCGGAACCGCCCTGTGTATAGTAAAAGTTTCCGTCATAGTATTGCTGCCAGGGATTACGATTGTCCCAGTGATTAAAAGGTGGCGGCATATCGTACCTGCGGTGATACCGATATTCTATCCTCTCTTTAAAAGGATCTTCTTTTTCCCAGTATTCTTCCCACTCGTCTTCATGAAATTCCTGGTATTCTTCCTTTACCCGTTCAATTGCTATCGGATAAATCTCTTTATTCAGATCTTCAATGATCTTATCTCTCAGGTCTTCTACTTTTATATCTTTATATTCCGGCTCGTTTTTTAAGGACTCCATCCGTTCGTCAATGAGCCTTAGATGTTCTCTGTTTCTGTCCCACCAGTATCTTCTGACCTCCTCTTCCACACGAGAACATAAAATAACCTTCTCTTTTTCTACATAACGGTCATCATCCCACAGATCATTTTCAAGCCTTTCCATATAAACATAGACTGAAAAAAACTTCATGGTTTTGTCAATTTTCTCATACACTTCTTTTAGAGACGGACCTGTCATAAAGGACGATAAATCCAGGTATCTCAATCTGTCAGTCTCTGCCTCAGAGATCAGGGCTCGAATTATATCGGGATAATTTTCAAACATAATAATTGGCATCCTTCATTCACCAGTTTACACTTTTTTCAAAAAAGCGTGTATTATCGAATTGAATGCCGATGTCGAAACTGGAAACTGGAAACTGGAAACTTGAAATTAGGGAACGCATCTATATCTTTGTATTTTTTCCAATTTCTAATTTCTAATTTTACTGCCAACATACAAGAGCAACAAAGTGTAAACTACTTTTGACTTGTTATGAAGGATGCCTAATAATTTTACTTAAGTATCTTCCCATATTATGTCATAGCTGACACTGCGGCCTCTGCCCGGGTTCTGCCTGAATATCTGCTTTGCAACCAGGTCGGATATCTCTCGATAAGCTGTTGCACGGCTGACCTTTGCTATGCCCACATATTTACGGGTAGTCAGGCCGCCTTCGAAACCGCCTGGACCAGCATCCAGTAAACGATTGATAACCTTTTTCTGTCGTTTATTCAACGTTGTCTGCCCATGCTGCTGCCAGAACCGTGCCTTTGCCAAAATATTTGAAATCAATATCTCTGAATACTCAAGCGCCCGTTCAAAACATTCCAGAAACCATAGCAGCCAGTCAGTTATATTGCCGTCTTTTTTCTGGCATCGCTCCAGCACACGGTAATATTCATCCCTTTCAGCCATGATACGTGTTGAAAGGCTGTAAAACCTGGTCGGCAGGTTCTCATCCTGTGCCAACGCCATATCAGTAAGGGCTCTGGCGATCCGTCCGTTACCATCTTCGAACGGATGAATAGTGATAAACCGAAAATGGGCGATAGCGGCCCGCAGCAGTCCCTCAATATTTTTCGATCCCGTTGTCCACCATTGGATAAAATCTCTGATTTCCATATCCACCCGGTCCGATGGAGGCGCCTCAAAGTGGACTTTCTCTTTACCCACAGGGCCGGATACCACCTGCATCAGTTCCGGGCCTCGCCATTGGCCGGTACAAATTTTCCGAAGGCCTGAATACCCGGTCGGGAAGAGAGCAGCCTGCCAGCCCATCAGTCTTTCGGGCGATAATGGCTTGTTATAATTTGATGTAGCATCCAGCAGCACATCCACCAGGCCATCAACAACCCGTTCCGCAGCAGGTAAACCGGCTGTCGGTAGTCCAAGTCGCCGTGCCACTGAAGACCTGACCGAATCGCTATGCAGAGTCTGTCCTTCAATTGCAGCGGTTTTAATGGCCTCTTCAATCAATATTTCAGCTCTGGCTTCTTTACCGAGTTTCAAGCCAAGAGCGTCTGCTTTGCTCAGCAGCCTGCCCTGGCGCAGTCGAGCCCGGCCAAGCGGTTGAATCAGCGCATCACTTTCCCATCTGAAGTCTGTCCAGTTTGTGTTTTGCCACACATAACGCATTTTAGCCTTCTTTTCGCTTCATAATTTAAAGCGATTATAATTGTTATTCGCTTCAAAGGCAAATACTTTGATATTCAGTGTACAGTAATTCTAATTATGGCCTTTTTTCTTTTACGATTGTGCGCTATATCCACCATCTGCTTCGCTCAAGACACAGAGGTCGCAGGGAAAAAATATTATTTATGCGTAATTTGCGCCTGCCCTATGAAATGCCCTTTGTTTTTCTATTTCATCTGCGTAATCTGCGGATCAGAAAAACTTCGCCAGAATTTCATCATTCACCAGTTTCCTGTCAAAACCCTGCCCAAGAACCTTTATATTTCTGAAATCCTCCTGACAAAAAGGTTATCAATCAGGTCGCGACATTTTTCCGACAGTTCATCAAAACGGTTTGATTCAAGCCTTCCCAGGAACACGCTTTTTTGAACCCTGATAAGACCAGCCTTCTTGCATTCTTTGGCAACCTTTGTTCTCGGCTTATTTTCAACAATATCGTATATTATCCAAACGAGGACACTCATTTACTATCTCCTGTGTTTTGCAAAACGGGAAAACTCAAAACTCCTTAATCTCCAGCCATTCCGGCCTTTTTTCGTTTTCACCTGCAAGCAGAATATTTGCAAGCCTGTGGGCTTCATGCTGAGGGAGATACTTTCTTTTTACATTCTTCTTTTTG
>JAFCZU010000487.1 GCA_019314185.1 Deltaproteobacteria bacterium
GGCTAATAATATCAGTATGTTGTGGGTGAGTGATTTTTGCGATGTTTTCAGGGATCGGCTCAAGAAAGAGTACGTTGTTTAGCATTGTATCCCCAACATGGACCGTTCGGAACTCCGTCTTGACCAGCTCTGTAGATACCAGCCGGTCAATCGCCATCTTGATTTGTCGTTTTGATACACCAAACAAATCGGCAAAACTTTGGTAGCTGCGCTGGAGCTTATCGGCCCTAAATTTCTGGCGGTTGCCAATTACCTGGCCTGTGGCTTCGTCACAAATTAGCGACGGTCTATACCAATACACAACTTCTGACAAGATGTTGATTGCCAGTAAATCGGCCTTCTTTGAGGGTAACAAAATCGTCCGGAACCAATTTTTGGGCACAATATTGCCAGTAAAATTGATTTTTCCAATTTTTGTGCAAACGGGATTAGTCTTGACTTTTTCGGCACCATTTGCAATCATTTTTTTGGCGGAGCTTGCTTCGCTGTGTTCTGCGCCCTGGGACTGCCCGTCAAAGCTTACCGGGGCGCTTTTGTTTTTAGACATTGTTTCTTTCCTTTCTGGCCGGGTGATAATTTTTTTCCATGAAGCTGGCTATATCAGACATCCTAATTAATACACGTGATCCCATTTTCTGGCGGCCGATCAGTCCTTCTCTCAGCCATTTGCGTATTGTTACCGGCTTAACTCGCAGGATTTCTGCTGTTTCATTGGTCGTTTTTAGTTCCATTTTTTTCCTCCTCTTATAAGAATAGTAACTATTAGGTTATTATATAATAACAATGTTACTGGATGTCAATAATAACTTCCCGCTTGATACACAAGTTTTTCTGTGTTATATTTAATAATATGAAAATTGAAGAGTTATTTAGGTTAACGCGTGAATTACAAGGCAAAAAACAGACTGACATTGCCTATCAGGTAGGTATTACCCGCCCTGCGCTATCTAACTTAGAGTCAAGTCGGTCTACCCTTTCTATTTCCACCCTCTTAAAAATTGCGCCTTTGCTTTGTATTAATCCGGAATTTGTTATTGATCAGACAAAGAACCCTTTCCAAAGCAAAGAGTTGATTAAGATGTTCTTCAATGAGAAGGTTACATATTATGCTGTAAAATCATCAATTACGGAACCTTTAAACGTATTAATCGCTTTCAATGATGAACTGAAATTTATTTCCTTGATATCTAATTTTCATTTGCCCCCTAAGATCAGCAGGCTAAGTCTTTCTCCGTATCCGATATATGCTGTTGCTGTAAAAGATCAGGATAATAATATTTTTTTATTGAGACGAAAGGCAAACATAGCTTTCGTCAAACTTGATGGCCATTTATGCATGGATATTTGGCCAATTACTGAGGTGTTTGGTGATCAAAAGAAATTAAGGTCAATGTGGTTTGCCTATTGGGAGATTGATAAGGAGTTGCATCGGAAAATTGAGGATTGGACAGTTGAAAGAGCAGACATTGAACCGCTCTTCTCGCAATGTGATTTTCGCGCTACTCTTTCAGGATTGGCTATGCAAGTGAAAGATATTTTTATGTGAAAAAAGAAGAGAAGATATAATAATGGCTCTCCTCCAGGAATGTCCGCATTGTAAAAAAAGATATACAATCAAACGAAAAACCTGCACCTGTGGCTTTCGTTTTGAGAAAGCCTCCGGCAAGGTTTACTGGATTGAGTATTATCTCCACGGCAGGCGCAGGCGGGAACGGATCGGCTCAAACAAGGCTGCTGCTGAACACCGTCTCAGGGAGGTGTTATCAAAAAGGGCTGAGGGAAGGGTGGTCACAAAAATAAAGGACCCGACCTTTCACAAAATTGCAAAGTGGTACCTGGGTTTGCCGCAGGTCAGGGCAAAAAAATCTTACGACAGAGATGTTCTGTCTGTGAAAGTTTTGTCTGGTTTTTTCTCGGCAATACATATCAGGAATATTACGATCAACCAAGTAGAAGCATACCGGCAGAAACGACTGAATGAAACCTCCTGCAGGAAAAACACGACACGGCCAGCAACTGTTAATCGTGAGATTTCATGCCTTCGGCACATGTTTAACCTGGCCGAACAGGAAGGAAAGATTGAAACAGTGCCATTTAAGGGTCTCAAAGCCCTAAAAGAGCATAATGTTCGGGATAGAGTATTAAGCTATGAAGAGTTTGAACATTTGATAGCTTGCAGCCCTCCTCATACGGCACGGGTTGTTATGGTGGCTTACCATACAGGAATGAGAAAAGGAGAGATTTTAAATCTCAGGTGGGATAAAATAGACTTGGAAAACGGTTTTATCCGGCTTCAACCAGAAGACACCAAAACAGATGAAAGCAGAATCATTCCCCTTCATGGGGAAGTTATTAAAATGCTGCAAACAATGCCCCGCGATATTCACGGGTGGGTGTTTACTTACAACGGCAAGCGACTGCTGAGAATCGACCGATCTTTCAAAACAGCGTGTAAAGCAGCAGACATTGAGGACTTTACTTTTCATGACCTGCGGCATACAGCCATTAACAACTGGCGGCTCCAAGGCCATGATTTTTTTAGAATTATGGCCGCGAGCGGTCATAAAACAATGTCTGTTTTCAAAAGGTACAACACTGTCACAGAAAACGAATTAAAAGCCTTGGTCAATCCGCAGGTAGCCACCTATATGGACACTACAAAGAAAAAAGAGGTTAGCAAATAATGCTAACCTCTTGACTTTATTGGTGCCCCCGGCAGGAATCGGACCTGCGGCACATGGATTAGGAAT
>JAFCZU010000097.1 GCA_019314185.1 Deltaproteobacteria bacterium
CAGAGGCCAGAGGCTAGAGGCTAGAGGTCAGAGGTCATAGGTCGGAAGTTGGAGATCGAAAAACAGAGATCGGAAAACCAACAACTGTGAACTGTCAACCCATGAACTCTGAACCCTTGAACCCCAAACAAAGTTTGGTGCAAATGCTAAAATATTACAAATTTCCTATAATAATTGCCCTGTTATTTGTTTCCCTGTTGTGCCCTGACAATTGTTTGGCGGACAACAATGAAATCTATATAATCAGAGCATCAGGCGCAGTAAGCCCTGGCATGGTTGATTTTATTAAACAGGGAATCTCAAAGGCATCTGACGACAATGTTGCCTGTATCATTATAACCCTTGATACACCCGGCGGGCTTGCTGAATCGATGCGGAATATTGTGATGGATATACTTGCAAGCAAAATTCCGGTGGTGGTCTATGTGTCTCCAGGCGGAGCAGGAGCTGCTTCTGCAGGCGTAATGATAACCATGGCTGCTGATATTGCAGCGATGGCTCCAGGCACAAATATCGGAGCCGCCCATCCCGTAATGGCGGGAGGACAAAAGATAGATAAAACCATGTCTGAAAAAGTGGTTAACGACATGGTGGCTCATGCAAAGAGTGTCGCGAGCAAACGTGGAAGAAACGTACAGTGGGTTGAAAAGGCCATTCGTGAAAGTGTGTCTGTGACTGAAACGGAAGCCCTGGAAAAAAATATTATCGATGTAATTGCGTCAGATATTGATGACCTGATCAAACAGATTAATGGTCGTAAGGTGGAAGGGAAAGGGATACTTAACCTTGACAACCCTGAAAAGACGATACTGAAAGAAACTATTCGGACAAAAATCTTAAAGACAATAAGCGATCCCAATATAGCTTATATCCTTATGATGATAGGTCTTGTCCGGGAGTAATAGGGGCAATTGCGTTAGTCCTGGCATTTTTTTCCTTTCAGACTCTTTCCATCAATTACGCGGGTATACTCCTGATAATTCTTGCGTTCATATTTTTTATTATGGAGATGAAGATTACAAGCTATGGTCTTCTCAGCATAGCCGGGGTTGTCTGCCTGTTTTTAGGTTCACTTATGTTGTTTAAAAACAGCGACACTGAGCTGCAACTCTCATGGAGCGTATTTTTGCCTACGGTTATTATGGTGTCAGCTTTTTTTGTTTTTGTCGCAAGCTTGGTATTTAAAGCGCAGACATCAAAGCCGAGAACAGGAAGTAAGGGTCTTGTTGGAGAAATAGGTGTGGTAAAAAAAGATATTATGCCCGAAGGCAAGGTGTTTGTTCACGGTGAATTATGGAATGCAACTTCAAAAAATCAGATACAAAAAGGCGTAAAGGTGAGAGTTATTAATGTAGTTAATCTTGTTCTTGATGTTAAGCCGGTTGATTAGTTCGGTTGTCGGTTTACAGTTAACAGTTTTATATTTTGATCAACCGTGAACTGTTATGTTTATAGCAACGCAAAGTATAATATTGATGGTTTCGTAAAAAGCTAAGCTATGCCGTTTTGCGGCACTGTAACCGAAAATAACTTGTCAATCATATCAAAAGGTTATGATTTAGTTATATCGAAAGATATAGCAAATCATAGATACAATTATTTGAATATCGAATCTCGAACAAGGAATTTCGAATGATGAAGTGTGGAATCGCTGCGCTCCAGGCGTCGCCTACGGCTATGCCCCGGCAAGCTATCTTTTTACATATTAAAAATGATAGAATACCTTACTTCGACATTCATAATTTTTTGTTCGATATTCTGCGGTTCAAAACAAGCTCGTAAGTTTGATTTTTATCAAAAGGCAAAACACATAGAATAATCAACAAGTTATTTGAAAGTCAAAAAAATGCTATTTGCAAAATGTGTTAAGCGCTAAGTCTTTGATATGACAATTAAATGTTTTATCTTAACACATAGCACCTAACACCTAACACTTGATGAATTCGACTTTTTACAAATTCATCAATATTACCATGCAATAAAAGGAGGACACAATGTTTACTGTAATTGCTATAGTTTTACTTGTCGCCTTTTTCCTGTCCGCAGCCATACGGATATTAAACGAGTATGAACGTGGTGTGATATTCAGGCTTGGACGTGTTATAAAGGCAAAGGGGCCGGGACTGATCATCCTTATTCCTGTTGTAGATAAAATGGTAAAAGTAAGTTTGCGTCTTGTTGCCATGGATGTTGATCCCCAAGATGTTATTACAAGAGACAATGTTTCGGTAAAGGTAAATGCTGTAATATATTTCAGGGTAATTGATCCGATAAAGGCCATTGTCGAAGTGGAGCAATACCACTATGCCATATCTCAATTAGCACAAACTACCCTGAGAAGTGTATGCGGACAGGTTGAACTGGATGAACTGTTGTCGGCAAGGGAAAAAATAAATGCTGATCTCCAGGAAATACTTGATACACACACAGATCCATGGGGCCTGAAGGTTGCTACAGTGGAGCTGAAACATATTGATCTGCCCCAGGAAATGCAAAGGTCGATGGCAAAACAGGCTGAAGCGGAAAGAGAACGCCGCGCCAAGGTTATCAATGCAGAGGGCGAATTCCAGGCCGCCGCCAAGCTGGCCGAAGCATCAGAGATAATTGAAGGGCATCCTACAGCCTTGCAGCTCAGGTATCTCCAGACAATGCGCGAGATGTCGGCAGAGCAAAATACAACAACAATTTTTCCGTTTCCGATTGAACTTTTCAAGCCATTTTTAAAGCTTCTTGATAATAAAACCACATTGGAAAAAGAGCATTAAAATGCATCGCCTGTTGACATAATTCAAATGAGTTGTAATATTTAAAGTTTTTGGGAAATAAATTAAAATTACACTTAAAACTTGCATACAAAAGGAGATTTACCAAATATGGGAACCAGGAAAAAGGAAACTAAAGAAAAACCCCTCGATAAAATGACGGTCAAAGAGTTGAAAGAAATAGCCAAGGAGATTCCGGAGATTACAGGCATTCACGGAATGAACAAGACAGAGTTGCTCAGCGATATCAAAAAGGCCAAGGGGATAAAAGATGAAACCGGCAAAAAAATCGATTTCTCGGTTCGAGAAATAAAGAAAAAAATCAAAGAATTGAAGGCAAGTCACGAGACAGTGCTTGATACAAAAGATAAAAAAGCAGCAAATATTTATCGCCGCCGCCTTTCAAGGCTGAAAAAAAAGACGCGTCAGGCAGCATAACAGGAATATTTATGATTGATCCGGCTTCAGTGGCTTTTGATATTGATGGTGTATTGGCTGATACCATGACATTGTTTTTCGATATAGCGCGAGAGGAATATGACATTACAGGGATCAGGTCTGAAGACATTACGTGTTATATGGTTGAGGAATGTCTCGATATCAATAAAGAAATCATAGAAGCAATTCTTTCCAAGATAATTGATGGAAAACATTCAGCGCCATTGAATCCAATAGATGGCGCTCCTGAGGTTTTGAACAGGCTGTGGAGAAAACATGGCCCGCTTCTTTTTGTAACCGCAAGGCCGTATTTGGGCCCAATCCATGAATGGGTATTAGATGTTCTGCAACTTGAACCGGATTCAATAGAGATTATCACAACAGGCTCTTTTGAGCGCAAGGCAGATGTGCTTTTGAGCAGGAATATTTCATGTTTTGTGGAAGACAGGCTGGAAACATGTTTTTTTCTTAAGGAGGTGGGCGTAACGCCTGTTCTTTTCAAACAACCCTGGAACAGAGAAAAACATCCTTTTATAGAAGTTGGAACCTGGAAAGAGCTTGAATCGCTGATTGAATTTTAATGATTTCATTCCCTTTAAATAACCGGATTAAAACCTTTATTGAATCCCTTTCTTCTGAAAAAGGGTATTCTGAAAACACTTGTCGTGCTTACTCGCATGATCTTGAAGAATTTTTATGCTTTATTGCTGAAACCCGATTAACAGGCAAAAGAAAAAATATTGATAAGATCATGGCAGATAAGGTGGATGGTATGATGATAAGGGGATATCTTGGTTTTCTGCACAAAAGGAACGGAAAGGCAACAATTGCTCGTAAGCTTTCTTCTCTGCGTTCTTTTTTCAGATACCTTGTTAAACACGGAGTCATCCAGGACAACCCGACAGATACAATTTTGACACCAAAGCAAAGCAAAGCTATCCCCGCTTATCTTACGGTTGACGACATGTTCAGGTTGCTGGATTCTATAAAAGCAAACACCCTGCTTGGATTAAGAAACCGGGCTATTTTTGAGGTTCTTTATTCCAGCGGGTTGCGGGTATCGGAACTTGCGGGCATGGATATATTTGATGTGGATTTTATAAACCATATTATCCGTGTTTTTGGAAAAGGAAGCAAAGAACGTATTGTGCCTGTCGGAAAAAAGGCGATAGATGCCATAAAGGCTTACAGAGAAAGGCTTCAAAAAGAGAAAAGCATCAAAACCGATAAAAATGGACCGCTCTTTTTAAACAAAAACAATGGCCGCCTTACAACAAGATCTATAGCCCGTATTCTAAATAAGGTTGTAAAAGAATGCGGTCTTCTAATGCCTGTTTCACCGCATGCACTTCGTCATACATTTGCAACACATATGCTCGATGCAGGGGCTGATTTAAGGGTGGTGCAGGAACTGTTAGGCCACAAAAGCCTTTCCACTACCCAGAAATATACACACGTAACTATTGACAGGCTTATGGAGACATATGACAGGGCTCATCCAAGACGAAATTCAAGAGAAATCAGAAATCAGAAGTCGGAAGTCGGAAGTCGGAGCAAAGATTTATGTTTGTTAATTTATGATTGTAGATTGAAACGATAGAGTACTTCGGTTTCTCAGCATAAACTCATCGATTCCATCAATCAGATTCCATCAATCAACAATCATAAATCATAAATCATAAATCAACAATCCAGATGAGGTATAATATGAAATTTCATGGAACAACAATTCTTGCCGTAAGGCATAATGGTAAGCTGGCGGTTGCCGGTGATGGTCAGGTTACATTAAATAATACTGTAATAAAACATCATGCTAAAAAGGTCAGAAGAATTTACAATAACAAGATTATTGTGGGATTTGCCGGCGCTACTGCTGATGCTCTTAATCTTTCTGAACGTCTTGAGGCAAAACTGGATCGTTACAATGGAAACCTGACCCGCAGCGCAGTTGAATTAGCAAGGGACTGGCGGACAGACAAGTATTTGAGACGCCTTGAGGCAATCATGATCGCTGTCGATGAATCCAGGATGTTTCTTATTTCAGGAAACGGTGACGTGATTGAGCCTGATGAAAACATTATGGGCATTGGATCAGGCGGTGTCGGAGCTCAAGCCGCGGCAACAGCCTTGATCAGGCATACGGATATGGAAGCAAAGAGTATTGTAGAAGAGGCAATGAAAATAGCGGGTTCTATCTGTGTATTTACAAACGACTATTTAACGATAGAAGAATTATGATGAATTCGTAAAAAGTCGAATTCATCAGGTGTTAGGTGTTAAGATAAAGCATTTAACTGTCATATCAAACACTTAACACTTAACACCTAACACCTAACACTTAACACGGTTCGTAAAAAGTGGTTTTTCGACTTTTTACAAGACCATCAATTATAACCAATAACAAAAAAAGAATGGAAATATGAGCAATTTAAAACCATCAGAAACAGTATGTGAACTTGATAAATATATTATTGGCCAGCACAAAGCAAAGCGTTCAGTGGCTGTTGCTTTAAGGAACAGATGGCGAAGGCAGCAGGTCCCTGAAGAACTGCGTGATGAAATAGCGCCGAAAAATATTATTCTTATCGGCCCCACAGGAGTAGGAAAAACAGAGATCGCAAGGAGGCTTTCCAGGCTTACCGATTCCCCGTTTGCCAAGGTTGAGGCATCCAAATTTACCGAAGTCGGATATATGGGCAGGGATGTTGAATCAATGGTAAGGGACCTGGTTGAACTTACCGTAAGCATGATGAGAACAAGGGCACAGGAAGCTGTGGAAGAAAAGGCGCAGCAGATAGCTGAAGAAAGAATGCTTGATCTTTTGCTTCCAAAACCAAGAATGCAGCAGACAAAAACAGCTGATGATTCAAAAGAAACACAATTGGGGCTTATAACACAAGATACTGCTGAATCATCATCTACAAGGGAAAAGCTCCGCACCATGCTTCGAGAAGGAAAGCTTAACAATAGATATGTTGACCTTGATGTCGAGCAACAGGCGATGCCTGTTGTGGAAATTTTTTCCAACATGGGCATAGAGGAGATGGGCATTAATTTTAAAGATATGTTAGGCAGTATAATGCCCAAAAGCTCAAAGAGAAGGAAGCTTAAAGTTCCTGAAGCCATGAAAATTCTGGCTCAGGAAGAGGCTCAGAATCTTGTGGATATGGAAGAGGTCGTAAACCAGGCAATTGCAAAAGTTGAACAAACAGGGATAATCTTTTTAGACGAGATCGACAAAATTGTAAGTAAAAGCGGCAGCCACGGCCCAGATGTATCAAGGGAAGGGGTACAGCGTGATCTTCTTCCTATAGTGGAAGGATGCAATGTTACAACCAAATACGGCCAGGTAAAAACAGACCATATTCTTTTTATTGCTTCCGGCGCTTTTCATACTGTTAAGCCGTCGGATTTGGTACCGGAACTTCAGGGAAGGTTTCCGATTCGTGTAGAACTTGACTCTCTTGGAAAAGACGAGTTTGTCAGGATACTGACTGAACCGAAAAATGCATTGCTCCTTCAATACCTGGCGCTTTTAAGAACCGAAAATATTGATGTGGTTTTTGAAAATGATGCAGTGGAAAAAATCGCTGAAATTGCGGAAGATGTCAACAATCTGACTGAAAATATTGGAGCAAGAAGACTCCATACACTTATGGAATATCTGCTTGAAGATATACTCTTTGAGGCCCCTGACATGAAAGAAAAAAGGATTGTGATTGACGGAAAGTATGTTGATGATAAGTTAAAGGATATCAAAGAGGACGAGGACCTTAGCAGGTATATTCTTTAAGCGAAAAGTGCCTAAAGTATATTAAATTTATATCTGCTTGCCGGCAGGTAGGTTTCTTAAGTCATTAATGCACAATTTGGGACACAATTTCAAATGTAGTGGCGGGTTTGAAACCCGCCACTATCTATGTATCAATGTCGTTAATCTATGCAAAAATCACTATTTACGAAACGTGTTAAGTGTTTGATATAACAATTAAATTGTTTTATCTTAACCCTAACACTTAACACTTAACACTTAACACCTGATGGATTCGACTTTTTACGAAACCATTAATTTTAAACTAAACATTCATAATTTAAAATTAGAGCGTAGCGATTCATTATGACCCCGAATGTTGCAGATATACTCATAGAAGCGCTTCCTTATATCCGCCGTTTTTACGGTATGACCATTGTAATTAAATACGGCGGACATGCAATGGTTGATGAGCAGTTAAAGGAGGACTTTGCCAGAGACATCACTTTATTGAAGTTTATCGGGCTGAATCCGGTAGTAGTGCATGGCGGCGGGCCTCAAATCAATTCTGTTCTCGATCAGATGGGGATTCACCCCAAGTTTGTAAGAGGAATGCGTCTTACGGACGAGCATACCATGGATGTAGTAGAGATGGTACTTGGTGGCAAGGTCAACAAGGCGATTGTTGCCCAGATCAATCAGCAGGGTGGCAAGGCCGTTGGCTTAAGCGGTAAGGATGGAGAGCTTATTCTAGCTAAAAAGCTTCATATCCTGTACCAGGAAGGGGCCGATAAACCGCCGGAGATAATAGATCCGGGGCTTGTGGGGCAGGTTGAACATATTAACCCTGACATTATAAATACACTGACCAGCCATGATTTTATTCCTATTGTTGCACCTGTGGGCGTTGGCGCTTCCGGTGAAACATACAATATAAATGCAGATCTGGTGGCTGGCAAAATAGCTATAGCACTTAACGCAAAACGTCTTATATTACTCACAGATGTTGACGGTGTCCTGGATCCTTCAGGTTCTGTAATATCATCAATCAGTCCGGAGCATATCGATAAGATGATAGAAGAAAAGATAATTTCAGGGGGAATGATCCCAAAAATCGAATGCGCAATTGATGCTCTTAAAAACGGTGTTGAAAAGGTTCATATAATCAACGGCTGCAAGCGTCATTCTGTATTGCTTGAGCTTTTTACCCGCAAAGGTATAGGAACGGAAGTTACAATATGATGGTTGATATTATAAATAAAGCAGACAAGGTTATAGCAAAAACATACAAAAGATTCCCCGTTGTAATCACAAGAGGAAAAGGATGTACTCTATGGGATAGCAATGGACGCTCTTATACCGATTTTGTCGCCGGAATTGCGGTATGCAATCTCGGGCATTTGCATCCAAAAGTTACTGAAGCGCTTTTAAAACAGGCAGATACGCTTTTGCATGTTTCCAACCTGTATTATACGATTCCACAGGTTGAACTTGCATCGTGGCTTGTTGAAAACAGCTTTGCGGACAGGGTTTTTTTCTGCAACAGCGGGGCCGAGGCAAACGAAGCTGCAATTAAATTAGCAAGAAAGTATCATAATGACAAAGGTGATTTTTCGCGCAGCAGGATAATCGCCATGGAAAAATCTTTTCACGGACGTACAATGGCAACCCTTTCCGCTACCGGTCAGGATAAAATCAGGCATGGTTTTGAACCATTGCTTGAAGGATTTGATTTTGTAGAATTTAATAATATTAAAGCGTTGCAAAATAAAATCGGAGCTTCAACATGCGCTGTTTTAATTGAGCCGATCCAAGGCGAAGGAGGGGTTCGTTGTCCTGACCCCGAATATTTGAAAGCTGTAAGACAGATTTGTAATGATACAGGAGCTCTTCTGATTTTTGATGAAATACAGACAGGGATGGGACGTACGGGAACGCTTTTTGCTTATGAGCATTTCGGGATTGAGCCGGATATCATGACCCTTGCCAAAGCCCTTGCCAATGGTTTGCCCATAGGGGCGATGCTGGCTAAGGAAGATATTGCAGAAGCCTTCGGTCCCGGCGCGCATGCATCAACATTTGGAGGTACACCCATTATTGCCGCGGCTTCACTTGAAGTAGTCAAAACGCTCTTTGAAGAAAAGATAATTGACTATTGCAGAGAAGTAGGCGCCTATTTTATGGAAAAGCTTTTCTGGCTGAAAAACAGGCATGAATCCATTCAGGATGTTCGGGGACTCGGTTTGTTACTCGGTATAAAACTAAAAACAGACGGGGGGCCTGTTGTTACAAAATGCATGGAAAAAGGGTTTTTAATAAACTGCGTTCAGGGAAACATTCTGCGCTTTATTCCTCCTCTGATTATAAGTAAAGATGAGATTGATTCCCTTATAACTTGCCTGGATGAAATATTATGAAAAAACAGAGCAAAACAACACCTTAACTTTAAACTTTATAAAATATTTATGACAAGAGAATATTGAACGGCAGAGTAAAGCGTTTTTTGAACATCGAACGTCGAACGTTGAACGTTGAACATTGAATGATGAAATCGCTTCGCTCCACCAGTTTATAAAATTGGTAGAATACCTTATTCAAAATTCGATGTTGGACGTTCGATGTTCGATGTTCATAGCCTTTTTAGTAAAAAGTCGAATTCATCAAGTGTTGGGTTTGTCCGTGTGTGTCTGTGGCTAACAAACAATAATAAACGGAGTTACTTTGAAAAAAGACATATTAACACTTTTAGACCTTTCAAGAGAAGACTTTGAGATGCTCTTTGAGCTGGCTCTTGAACTTAAGAAAAGGCATAAAAATCATATTACAGACATGCCTCTTGCAGGGAAAACTCTTGGTTTGCTTTTCAATAAGCAATCGACACGCACACGCATTTCCTTTGAAACCGCAATGGTTCAGCTTGGCGGAACGCCGATATTCATAAGCGCCAAGGATACACAAATTGCCAGGGATGAACCGGTTAGAGACACAGCAAGAGTACTTTCAAGATATCTGGACTGCCTTGCCATCAGGACATATTCCCAAAAACTGATAGAAGAGTTTTCAAAATTTACCACTATTCCGGTTATAAATGCTCTGACAGACACATACCATCCTTGCCAGATTCTAAGTGATATTTTAACTGTGATAGAGTATAAGGGCGGCTATGAAGGTCTTAAGATAACATGGATTGGAGACGGTAATAATGTATCCCATTCCTGGATCAACGCAGCGTCTGTTCTTGGGCTAAATCTGACATTAGCCTGTCCTGAAGGATTTTTCCCTGATCAAAAGATTGTTGAAAAAGCACTTGGCAAAGGAAGCAGCAAGATTGTTATAATTTCAGACCCTGTTGAAGCGGTGAGGCATGCGGATGTAATTTATACTGATGTATGGGCCAGCATGGGACACGAAAATGAACATGCCGCAAGAAAACAGGTCTTTAAGTCTTTTCAGGTAGATAAAAAATTGTTAGAGGTGGCTGCAAAAGATGTTATTGTAATGCATTGTCTTCCGGCTCACAGGGGTGAAGAAATTAGCGAGGATGTTTTGGAAGGTTCGCATTCGGTTGTCTGGGATCAGGCTGAAAACAAACTTCATATGCATAAAGCTGTGCTTAAGACATTAATGAGCAGGTGAATATCTTTATAATGACAGTTTACGGTTCACGGTTTACGGTTTTTTAAATAAATTTTTCAATGATTGAAGCATGTCTGATATTGATCTTAATTTTTTTCAGAAAATACCTTTGTCAACAATCGACAATCATCATATGTTTTGATCAACCGTTAACTGTAAACCGTTAACCGTGAACGGCTATATAATAGGAGATTTTCGTGTACAATAATATAAGGAAAGTGGTTTTAGCATATTCGGGCGGGCTTGATACGTCTGTAATTTTAAAATGGCTCATCGAGACATACCATTGTGAGGTTGTCGCATTTTCTGCTGATTTAGGCCAGGAAGAAGAGCTGGATCATCTCGAAGAAAAAGCGTTAAAAACCGGCGCAAAAGCGGTTTATATAGATGACCTGAAGGAAATCTTTGCAAAGGATTATGTTTTCCCGGCCTTTCGCGCAAATGCAGTCTATGAAGGACAATATCTGTTGGGAACATCTCTTGCGCGTCCTCTTATAGCAAAACGTCAGATGGAGATCGCGCAGATTGAAGGAGCTGATGCCGTAAGCCATGGGGCTACAGGAAAAGGGAATGATCAGGTAAGGTTTGAGCTAAGCTACCTTGCGCTGAATCCTGATATAAAGATTATCGCTCCATGGCGTGAATGGGATCTTAATTCTCGCACATCCCTGATGGAGTTTGCTGAAAAACACGGCATATCTGTTCCTACAACTCCCGCGAAACCATACAGTAGTGACAGGAATCTGCTGCATATCAGTTACGAAGGCGGCGTGCTTGAAGATCCGTGGGAAGAACCTCCTGAGGATATGTTTATACTGACTGTTTCGCCAAAGGATGCGCCGGATGCGCCGGAAATAATAGAAATAACTTTCAAACAGGGAGATCCTGTTGCGATCAATGATAAACAACTGTCCCCTGCGAATCTCCTCAAGGAGCTAAACAGGCTTGGCGGCCGTCACGGCATAGGCAGACTGGATATTGTCGAAAACCGTTTTGTCGGGATGAAATCCCGCGGTGTATATGAAACACCGGGCGGGACTATACTGAGACTCGCACATATGGCTGTCGAATCGATTACCATGGACAGGGAAGTAATGCACTTTCGAGATTCGCTTATACCAAAGTATTCTGAAATTATCTATAATGGTTTCTGGTTTTCACCCGAGATGAAACTTTTGCAGGATATGATCAATAATACGCAGAGAAATGTTTCAGGTGTCGTCCGCCTGGAGCTTTACAAGGGAAACTGTCGTATCCTGGGACGAAAATCCGATGAATCGATTTACAACGAAGCCTTTGCCACATTTGAAGATGACAGTGTGTACAAACAGAAAGATGCTGAAGGCTTTATACGACTGAATGCACTAAGATTACGCATTCAGAAAATGATGAAACCAGAAAAGTAAAAAAAGAACTATCACGAAAACACGAAAGCTTGAAAACACGAAAAAGAATGTTAGTAAATGGTGGGCACCATCCCACAAAAATTAGCCATTTCATAAGTTCTGTTTGCAATACCGTAGGCTGAGCTGCCTATCGTTAAATGGATTTTTAGATCTTATTTCGTGTTTTCGTACTTTCGTGTTTTCGTGATTAATTTTGAGTAGTTTCTTAACCGCGCAGATAAATAGTGCTATGAGGTCACAAAATTATGTCTGAAAAGCCCTGGGGTGGCAGATTTTCCGAGAAGACAGACAGGATCGTTGAGTCCTTTACATCTTCAATTAATATCGACAAGAGGCTTTATCCTTATGATATTGAAGGCAGTATCGCTCACTGCAGAATGCTTGCCAAACAGTCAATTATTACAGAAGAAGAAGCCTCCTCTTTAATCCAGGGTCTTGGCGCAATTAAAAGAGAGCTGGAGAGGGGAAAATTCCACTTTGATGACGGGCTGGAAGATATCCATATGCATATTGAATCCAAGCTTCTTCAGGAGGTTGGAAAGGTTGCCCAGAAACTGCATACCGCAAGGAGCCGTAACGACCAGGTTGTGCTTGATACCCGTATGTATCTGAGAGATGAAACTTTAAATATCTTAAATAGTCTTGCAAAACTGAAAAAAGTTCTCCTTGTATTTGCCGAAAACCATATAAATACGGTTTTGCCAGGATATACTCATCTTCAGAGAGCTCAACCGGTCCTTTTGGCTCACCATATAATGGCATATTATGAGATGTTTTTGCGTGATTCAGAAAGGTTCAAAGATTGCCTGAAACGGATAAACGTAATGCCGCTGGGAAGCGCGGCCCTTGCCGGCACCACCTACCCTATTGACAGGGCTTATACCGCAAAGCTTCTTGACTTTCCGGAGGTATCAAGGAACAGCATAGATTCGGTATCTGACAGAGATTTTATCATAGAATTCTTATCAACGGCAAGTATATGCATGGTGCATTTCAGCCGCATGTCAGAAGAATTAATATTATGGTCATCATCTGAATTTGGTTTTATTGAGCTTCCTGATTCCTTTGCCACAGGAAGCAGTATTATGCCTCAAAAGAAGAACCCTGATGTACCTGAACTGATCCGCGGGAAAACCGGTATAGTTTTTGGAAACTTAATGGCTCTTTTATCCATCATGAAATCATTGCCCCTCGCATATAACCGCGACATGCAGGAAGATAAAAGGCCGCTTTTTGATACAGTTGACATATTAACGGCATGCATAACAATTTGCACGGCAATGATTCCGAAACTAAAAATAAACAAAGAAGCAATGCAAATAGCCACATGCAAAGGTTTTTTAAACGCAACAGATATGGCGGATTATCTTGTAATTAGGGGCATGCCATTTCGACAGGCACATGATTGTGTCGGCAAGGCCGTAAACTTTGCTCAAAATAATAATAAAGAGCTGCATGAACTTACTTTAAAAAAGTTGAAAACCTTTTCATCCCTTATTGAAAAGGATGTTTTTAATATTTTAAAAATAGAGCAGATGATTAACAGAAGAAAATCTTTTGGCGGAACAGCCAGAGAAAATGTCATGGCAGCCATTAAGGAGGCAAAGAAAAGTCTTGAGACTTAAATTTTCAATTCTGATTGCTATAATAATTCTTTTATGCGGATGCGGCAGAAAGGTCTTGCCTGTGCCACCCGGCCAGGAACCACCACCGACAGTTAATGATTTAAATTCAAGCATAGATGGTGACTTGCTTAGGCTGACATGGACTCTTCCGGAAGCAAATAAAAGAATTATGTCAAACCTGGATGGCTTTGTTGTATATAGATCAAAAAAAATGCTTTCAGAATCTGACTGCAAAAAATGTCCTGTGCTTTTCAAGCGAATTGCCGATATTCCTATGGAAGAAAAGGATGTAAATAAAAAAACAACCTACAAGGAAACCCTGGCAAAGGGCTACAGGTATATTTATAAGGTAACCGTTTACACAAAAACAGGGGCTTCTGGAAAAGACTCCAATTATATAGAGTTCGTTTATTAGGTTACCATAAGGCCGCCACGTATGGCGGCCCTACCGTAGGTGACCTTCAAATGGAAAAATACCATGCCGCATATACCTGAACGATGGGACGGGCGGAACCAAACCTATTTTGTAACCGTGGTAACCAGGAAACGGAAACCGGTTTTTAAGGATGATGTCCTTTGTCTTGAATTGCAAAATGCTTTCAAAGATGTCCATAAATTTCATCCGTTTCGGCTGGCGGCATTGGCGATATTGCCGGATCATTGACATGCCTTGATTCGACCATATCCGAACATTGTAATTGAAAAGGTGGTTGGCGCTGTAAAAGCCAACGTAATGAAACGGATATGGAAAAAAGAAAAACGCAAGACCATCTGGCAGACGAGATTTTTAGACCATCGAATAAGGGATGAAAACGATTTTGCGAACCATGTGGAATATATCCGGATGAATCCTCAGAAACATGGCCTTGCGCAAGAAAGCCAAAAATACAAATGGTTATTCATCCACAACAATCCGTTTAAATAAAGGTAGGGCCGCCCTACGTGGCGGCCGGCAACAATTATATGAATCATTTTTTATACCGCGACAATGAGATGTATTGTGAAGATGTTCCAGTTAGAGTTATTGCTGAAACAGTAGGCACCCCTCTTTATTTATACAGCCATGCTACTTTAAAGCGCCATTTCTTTGCCTTTAATGACGCTTTTGACGGCATTGAAAGGCTGATATGTTTCTCTGCAAAGGCAAATACAAGTCTGGCTGTTTTAAAACTGTTCGCAAACCTTGGAAGCGGCCTTGATATTGTTTCACGAGGAGAGCTTTTCCTGGGATTAAAAGCCGGAATTTCACCTGACAAGGTTGTTTATTCCGGCGTTGGAAAGCGTGTTGATGAGATCGACTACGCCCTTTATAAAAAGATATTGATGTTCAATGTCGAGTCTTTTGATGAGCTTGAGCTTATAAACGAGAGAGCTGGCCGGCATAACTTAAAAGCGCCTGTAGCCATTAGAGTAAATCCCGATGTTGACCCTAAAACCCATCCATATATTTCAACCGGCCTTAAAAAAAATAAATTTGGTGTGGATTATAAGACGGCAATTGAAGCATACAAAATTGCAAACAGTCTGAAAAACATAAAGATAGTCGGCATTGACTGCCATATCGGATCGCAGGTTACCGAAACCGGACCTTTTGAGGATGCTGTCAAGAACATCAAGAGGCTGATATATGAATTAAAAGATTTAGGCATAGAAATCAGATATCTTGACATAGGTGGGGGGCTGGGAATAACCTATCACGATGAATCGCCTCCTCAACCAAGTGAATATGCCGGTTCCATAATTAAGCTGCTTAAAGGAATGAATATTAAACTGATACTGGAACCGGGCAGGGTTATTGTCGGAAATGCAGGAATACTTGTTACCAGGGTACTTTATAAAAAATCAAATGATGCCAAAGAGTTTGTTATAGTTGATGCCGGCATGAACGATCTGATGCGTCCGGCATTGTATAAAGCTTTTCATAATATAAAGCCGATTGTAAAACATGAAGGCAAATCGATAATTGCTGACGTTGTCGGACCAATTTGCGAAACAGGTGATTTTCTGGCTCTTGACCGTAAAATTGCCGATGTCAAAAACGGGGATTTTCTTGCGGTTATGAGCGCAGGAGCATACGGATTTACAATGTCATCCAATTACTGTTCCAGGCTTAGGGTGCCAGAAGTAATGGTAAAGGATGACCTGTTTTATATTGTAAGGGAACGGCAGGAATACGAGGACTTAATTAAAGGGGAGTCAATACCGCCGTTTTTAGAAAATTAATCCTAAGCATTCAGCCACTGATTCACACAGATGAACGCAGATGGGTTTAAACACAAAGAAATCACAAAACATTAATAATTATTTACTCAAGTTTCGCACCCTTGATTTCTATCAATATAAAGACGGTAAGGGCAATATCAAGACGGTAAGGGTTGAAAATAACATTTTTACAGCGAAATTATTTGTTTATATTTTCTAAACAGCAACCTGTGCAACATACATTATGATCAGGCGCAAAGGAGATATAAGATATTTAATTTAATGATGTATTAAGCATCAATCTTATATTAATTGATTGGCGCCGTTGTAAAAACCACAGGCAGTATATTTCGCCTTAAAATTTATTTTTAGCCCTTGCCGTCTAATAAAAGAAAAAATATCAGTGATGATCAGCGTAA
The DNA here is from genome assembly GCA_019314185.1 of Deltaproteobacteria bacterium. The sequence continues at coordinate 16,240 of JAFCZU010000097.1, forward strand.
ATCTGTGGCTGAATAATTATGAAACATATCGAATTCTATAAGATGAGCGGCAGCGGTAACGACTTTATTATTATTGATAATAGAAATAGAGTTGTTGACGAAAAGAATCTAAAGACATTTATCGAAAAAATATGCCGCAGAAAAATGTCGGTTGGCGCTGACGGGTTTATACTTATTGAAAAATCTGATTCTGTTGATTTCAAATGGCGGTTTTTTAATGCTGATGGGAACCCGGCCGAGATGTGCGGAAACGGCGCAAGGTGCGCTGCCCGTTTTGCTTATTTAAACAGAATCGCCGGTTCAAACATGTCATTTGAAACCATCGCTGGAATTATTTCAGCAGAAGTTTCAAATGATATGGTAAAGATTAATATGCCGGATTTGGCAGAGCTTAAAACAGATTATCTGCTTGATCTAAAAAATGGCGCTTTAAAAATAAACAGTATAAATACCGGTGTTCCCCATGTAGTTATAGCTACGGACAGCATAGAGAATATTGATATTGTTAAGCTTGGCAGGGAAATTCGTTTTCATGACATATTTGCCCCTGCCGGAACAAATGTAAACTTTATATCTCAAAATAAAGATAACACAATTTCCATCCGCACCTATGAACGTGGAGTCGAAGATGAAACCTTAGCCTGTGGCACAGGCGCTGTGGCTGCCGCTATTGTTACGGCATTGAAATTCGGGGCAAAATCACCTGTAAGAGTAATTACAAAGAGCAGGGAAAGTCTCTATATTTATTATAAAAAAATTAATGGAAAATATTCCGATATTTATCTTGAGGGGGATGCTCGAATCATTTACAAGGGCGAACTCCAAAAAGATGCCTGGGAGTACAATTTATGATCAAAATTGAAAAAACTGACAGATTAAATTCATTGCCGCCCTATCTGTTTAAGGAAATAGACAGGCAAAAGGAAGAAGCTAAAAAACAAGGCGTTGATATTATCGATCTTGGAGTAGGCGATCCTGACATGCCCACACCGAAGCATATAATTGACGCATTAAAAGAAGCTGCATCAGACCCTGCAAATCATAGATATCCTTCGTATTCGGGAATGGATGATTTTAACGGAGCTGTAGCGAGGTGGTACAAGCGCAGATTTAATGTTGACCTTGATCCATCAAATGAGGTTGTAACCCTTATAGGGTCCAAAGAAGGA
>JAFCZU010000488.1 GCA_019314185.1 Deltaproteobacteria bacterium
GAGCAATAAAAAATGCTCGATTAAATAGGTTAATCCAGACAGAAATTAAATATTGTTTTTGGGCATAACATACCCCAAAATTTTACTTGACTTTCCACGGATTAACTTCGTGGTAGAATTTTCTATTGTTTTTTCACCACGAAGAACACGAAGGGAAAGAAGATTATAAAACCATTCGCTTGATCCCGTCCTTTAGATATTTGACGTTAAAATTTATCACCAAGCCAGTAGATGACAAACTCATAAATAGATATGTCGGCTAATTTCTTCCATTCTTCGTGTTCTTCGTGGTGAAAATATCGCTCAGAGTTAAGAGTTAAGGTAACTGTCATAAGCACTGCGGATTCCGTCTTTTAGTGAAATCTTTGGTTTCCATCCAAGATTAGTCAGCCTGGAAACATCTAACAGTTTTTTGAGTGTGCCGTCAGGCATGGTTTTATCAAACACCACGTCTCCCTCAAATCCGATTAGATCCTTTATAAGCAAAGCAAGTTCCTTTATGCTGATCTCCCTGCCTGAACCTATATTTATCAGCGCAGGAGGGCGGGAGGCAAGCAGGGAAGCAAAATTTTCATCATTTAGATTCATTATAAAGACACAGGCGTCTGCAAGATCGTTTACATGAAGAAACTCCCGGCAGGGCGCGCCTGTACCCCACAGGCTTATGCCGGGAGATATATCTGAAACTGATGTAAAAGATTTAAAGGAATCGTGGATTCGATGACCATGATATTGAGCAATTGCGGCAAGATTAGTCGTAATATCTTCAGGAATAGCGCCGAATCTTTTTTCATCCTTTATTATTCCATCCCAATCCCCTTCAGCCGCCAGTTTGGCAAGATGGAATTTTCGGATCATGGCGGGAAGAACATGACTGGTTTCCAGATTAAAGTTGTCATCAGGGCCATAAAGATTGGTCGGCATGACTGACATGAAGTGTGTGCCATACTGACGATTGTATGATTGACACATCTTGATGCCTGCGATCTTCGCCACTGCATACGGTTCATTTGTAGGTTCAAGCAAACCGGTAAGAAGATATTCTTCTTTCATCGGCTGGGTACATTCTCCGGGATAAATACAAGAAGAGCCGAGGAAGAGCAGACGCTTTACACCTGTTTTCCACGCAGCATGAATTACATTGGTTTGAATAACAAGGTTGCTGTAAATAAAATCGGCCGGAAAAGTATTGTTGGCCAATATTCCACCAACCTTTGCCGCAGCCAAAAACACATATTCAGGCTTTGCTTCCTGAAAAAAAGCCTCTACTTCTGCCTGCCGGGTTAAATCCAGCTCCGCATGGCCGCGAGTAATCAAGTTTGAAAAACCTTCGGCCTTTAATTTGCGAATGATGGCAGAACCGACAAGGCCGGTGTGACCGGCAATATAGCACCTTGTTTTACCCATTAGCGTTGATGATTCACGTTGTGTCTGTACCGGGTTCAAATTTTCATCCTCTAAATGGTTTTAGGTGTCAGGTGTCAGATGTTAAGTGTTAAGAGATTGATAAAACAGACAATTGTTTTATCCTAACACCTGACACTTTACACTTAACACCTGATGGATTCGGTTTTTTACGAATTCATCAAATCACATATTTGCTTCACAACTTGATGGAAAGGAAAAACCGTTTTTATGGCAGATGGCTTCCCGCGCTGCCTCGTCAAGATCATGTTCAACCATTTCATGAATCATGTCTTTAAATGTAATCTCTGGTTTCCAGCCAAGCTTTTTGTACGCTTTTGACGGATCTCCAAGCAATGTCTCAACCTCGGTAGGGCGAAAATAGTGAGGATCAACTGAAACTACAACCTGCCCCTTTTGAAGGCTTTGAAGCTTGCTGTATGCCTTATATTTTTCCATGATCTGCGAAGGAAGTATTTCAGCAACAATACCTTTTTCATCAACACCCTGCCCGCTCCATCTAAGTTTAATGCCAATCCTCTCAAAAGCCAGTTCGCAGAATTCTCTTACAGAATGCTGCTCGCCGGTAGCAATAACAAAATCTTCCGGTTCATCCTGCTGCAACATAAGCCACTGCATTTGAACAAAATCTTTCGCATGTCCCCAATCGCGCTTTGCATCAAGATTCCCAAGATACAGGAAATCATTAAGGCCAAGGGCTGTGCGCGCAACAGCTCTGGTTATCTTACGAGTTACAAAAGTCTCGCCGCGTATCGGCGATTCGTGATTAAAGAGAATGCCGTTGCAGGCATAAATGCCGTAAGCTTCCCGATAGTTCACAGTACACCAGTAAGCATAGAGCTTGGCGCAGGCATAAGGGGAGCGGGGATAGAACGGAGTATTCTCGTTTTGAGGAGTTTCCCTTACCTTGCCGTAGAGTTCGGATGTGGATGCCTGGTAGAACCTGGTTCTTTTTTCAAGCCCCAGCATACGTATAGCTTCAAGAACCCGTAATGTCCCCAGCGCGTCAGTATTTGCGGTGTATTCCGGGGCCTCAAAAGAAACCATAACATGACTCTGGGCAGCCAGATTGTATATTTCATCAGGCTGTACTTCCTGAATAATGCGGATAATATTTGCAGCATCAGTAAGATCCCCATAGTGAAGGACAAACCTGCGGTCCTTTTCATGAGGATCCTGGTAAAGATGATCTATTCTCTGGGTGTTAAATAGAGAAGAGCGCCTTTTGATGCCATGCACTTCGTACCCTTTTTTTAAAAGAAATTCCGCAAGATAAGCGCCGTCCTGACCGGTTATTCCTGTTATTAATGCTTTTTTCATTTAAAGCACGAAAGTACGAAAACACGAAAAATATAAATACCGGAGATCAGAGGTCAGTGGTAGGGGCTGGTCCCTGTGCCTGCCCGATTCAGAAGTCAGAAATCAGAAGTCAGAGGTCAGAGGTCAAAATCCTTGAACCGTTGAACCCTGAACCCCCTGAACCTAATTAGTGCCTGAACGAAAACCCCTGCCGCAGGATTTGTTGGGTTTCGCTCACTGAAACTATATCTTGGTAATTGCTTGATATTTGTAGGTTGGGTTGAGGTACGAAACCCAACATAATTGATTACGCTCAACCCAACCTACCTAAAACCGGAGTTTTCGTTCAGGCACTAATTAACTGCAATATAGTGCTTAATGGCATTAAATGTGCCTGAGCCGACCCCCTGCACTTTCCTGATATCCTCGATTTTTTCAAACAGGCCGTGCATATTTCTGCATTCCACAATCTTCACCGCCATCACAGGTCCAATCTGGGGAAGGGCTACCAG
>JAFCZU010000489.1 GCA_019314185.1 Deltaproteobacteria bacterium
AAAAACCTTATAAAGGAACTTATTGAAAAGGAGCACATTTCAGATGTAAATACAGAGCTTGAAGAAGAACTCAGAGAATTACTTATAAAGGCTAGAATACCGAAATATAAAATTGGTTATTCCGAGCCTGGCAAAGTTCTAAATTTTACAGGCGCGAGTAAACCATACCCCAACCGAGCACATCACATATTACCATGTCAGGTTTTCTACCACAGTGATTGGACAGTAGAACGTTTGACAACAGTCAAAAGATGTGGATACAACATTAATAATGAAGGGAATATCTTGTACATGCCGAATCAGAGCATACAAAATAAATACGGTGAATACGACAAGTGTTTCTTTCATGGTTTTCCGAATCATTGCAAGAATCATCCTAGATATAATGACAAAGTTTGTACCATCGCCACAAAGCTTATGGATAAAGCGGATGAAGCTAAGTGCGGGGATGAAAAAAAACTGGAAGAACTATTCAATATGTTGATAGATATAGAGAAAGAATTTTACGAGTATCTGATTAAAAGAAAGCCAGGGTTACCTATGTTGGAATAAATTTGTGAGAGTGAGACAAAAGCAAGGGAGGTGGATGAGTTATGTACTTTGTTCTTGAAGAAAAATATGATGAAGCGAATGTATGCCTTGATCTTGAAACTCCATACAGTATCCCAGAACAATATCAACTCCGAAAAGGTGTGTCACGCTTGAATGGCTGGCCTGAAGATGTTTTCTTTAAATTTTCTAAATATAAACCCGAAGGGATGATCTTAACGGACTGGGTTAAGAATTCTCGGGTCTGGCTTATAATCAGTGATCTGTTCAAAGCGGTTCTGGAAGAATTTCGTGAGGAAAACATTGAGTATTTACCCATAAAAATAAAGAATCATAAAGGCAGGTTCGTGAACGAACTCTATTGGATTGCAAATTTTCTGGTTTTAATAGAGGCAGTGGACAGAGAACACTCAATCTTTAAAGTCGATGGTGGAGCGGCTCAACGAAAAAGGCATTACCGGCGTGCGTTTCGTTGAGACAGATAAGTTCAGAACTTTTCCTGTTTGATGGATTCAACCACTTTGCCCCGTGTTAGATTAGTGAGGCCACTATGATTGATTTGTCGTTTTGGTATCAGGATCTGAGTGATATATTCAATTACGAACTTAGAAATTTGGCCGAGATACCAGCAAGCGAATTAGGACCATCGTGTGAAGAATTATGTACCTTCTTCAGAACCGCCGGGATCGGTGCGCTATTGCTGGATCTGAATATTGATCGTTTCTATCACATGCTCATTCGTAGCGGCCTGACAAGAGTGTTTTTATTGCAACAGACAGCCTCAGAAAAAAAAGAGTTGTCAAGATTTTGCAAGATCACGAAAGCTAACGGGTTCTTTGATTCCGTTGCCGCAAATCGATTTGATGTAGCTGAAAAAATTATCATCTTGAGCCCACAAAAGTGGATGGAGAGATACGAGTATGAAGATGATTTCTGTTATATTCTCTTTCTTTATAACATAATCATGGGTGGGGAAAAGAGCCCGAAAGAAAAAATTATAGACCGTTTCGAGAAGATTTTGGAAGGAGAGTCATCACCAAAATACGATGTCTGTTATGCGCTTTTTAAACAGGATAATCAGTACTTCGACGATGCCTTCTCAGATTTGCTTGATCTTTGGACTGATGAAATTGAGTTTCAGAAGAGATCAATTAGTAGAAACGATATGGAATTCGCTAGTGCGAGACATGTGTACATAGAAGGACTTGCGCTTTTGAGAATTGCAGAGATGGTTGGCATCAATACGCAGGACGAATATCAGTATTGTCCCAAAGAAGCCAGATTGCCAATGCGCACACCATTCCCAAACACAGGTTTTCCTATGTGATGGACTCTATAGAAAACTATTTACCCAAATTTAATTCAAAGATAATATATAATACCCTATGTTAGATTATTGGAAGGTTCGGGAACAAAATGGGCCACCCCTATATAGAGAATAAAACTCCCTTTGCGTTCGAGCCATTGTTCCTATCGGACGAAGAAGCACGACCACTATTTGTCCCAATCATAAAAGCAACCTATCGTATCCAGAAAGGAACGCGACTGTCGCTGGCAGAAGAGCAGGTTCCAGTAAACTTCGACGGCGAATACTGGGGTGATCCTGAAAAGTCGAGTTGCAAGTACGAACCGGAAACCGCTTTTATCAAACCTGCGACAGATATCGTTCTGATAGGCCATGCCTATGCACCAAACCCGGGCGTCACCAAAGTGGATGTCAGCCTGCGTGTGGGCCCGATGCAGAGGGTGATAAGGGTCATTGGTGACAGATACTGGGTCAAGAGCTTTGGAATAACCTCCATGACCAGGCCCCGACCGTTTGAGCGGATTCCTCTGATTTATGAGCGGGCTTTTGGCGGCTGGGATCGCAGCCATCCAAATCCTGATAAGCATACTTTCGAGCCGAGGAATCCTGTTGGAACCGGGTTCCGGGGCAAAAGGGGGAAGTTCGAAGAGGGGATCCGGCTTCCAAATCTGGAGGACCCCCGGCATCCCCTAAAGGGCTTCAGAGACAGGCCTCCACCTGCCGGATTTGGGTTCACCTCGCCACATTGGCAGCCCAGGGCAGGATTTGCTGGAACCTACGACAAGGCTTGGACGAAACAGAGGATGCCGCTACTTCCCACAGATTTCGATAAGAGGTTCTTCAATGCCGCACCCCTGGATCAGGTGGCTCCTGGTTTCCTCAAGGCTGATGTAGCAGTGGAGGTTATAAACGCTTCTCCGAACGGAAGGATATTTTTCAATCTGCCGGGAGTGTCGCCTCCGCAGTGCAGGGTGGAGTTGAGGGGGCGGAAGGATTATCTGCTGGAAACGCGGCTTGATACGGTAATTATTAATACGGATGAAAGTCTGCTCTTCCTGATATGGCGAACCAATCTGGTACTGAGGACAGGCCCGCAGGATGTTGTCTCCATCGAGGTCCGGGCTGAAGGGGTGCCGGAATCTGCGGCAACTGGTTGAAAGGACGTCAATAATTATTATGGCTACGTCCATAAAAAATTTTCTTATTGAGCTTTATCAAGAATATCTCGAAGAAGCTTCTTTTCTTTACGAGCAGCGCCTGACGCTTTTCGACGATCCCGAAGTCACATGGGAAGATATTCACGATTTTGAAGAACGCTTTGAACCGCATATTGATGGTTTGGTCGTCGGAGAAGAGCTGGCTCTAAACGTATGTAAAACACAGGCGAGTGAAGGCGACTTTGGTGAACTCCATGCGGCAGTGCGTGTCTTCTGCAGGCAAAATCGTAAGGACTTGGTTTTTCGAGTCTTGGAAGAACTGGACCCAGAGGATGCAGAAAGCATACAGGCCGTCAGAGATGCCCTTAAGCACGAGCTGCCGGAGGATTGGCAAGACGAATTTGTCAGGATGCTGTCAAAAGGCGATCAAAAGCTCATCCCGATTCTCGCCAATGTTTTCGGTTTTCGACGGCTGAAAACGGGAACTGAGCTGTTGAAGGTGTTGGAGACAAACCCCGTCGACTCTTTACCGAGGGTAATCTTTTTGAAATATGTACAACACGAAGACAACTCTGTTCGTTCGGCCTCGGCGCTGGCACTGTTGCGACTCGGTGAAAAACAAATGATAGACGAATGGGTACAACATGCCCGCTTACAAAACTGGCCACTCATACCATTAGGATTAGGCGGCAATCGTTCGGCGGTTAACGTGATACTGGAGAAAGCAAAAGCAGGCAACGCAGAGACTGATTGCCTCATTACTATAGGTCTGCTTGGAGATATTTCGGCGATAGACACACTCCTTGAACATCTTACCAATGCAGAGACTGGTGAATCTGCGGCCATGTCGCTTCAGATCTTGACGGGAGCAGATCTTTATGAAGACGTCTTTGTCCCTGATGAAATCGACGAAGACGAGTTGTTTGAAGAGGAACTTAAAAAGTTCAAAGAAGGTCAGGTTCCAACCAGACTTGACGGAGAACCTTTTGGCATCACCATCACCCGCATCTCACAAAAACCGGAAGACTGGCAAAAGTGGTGGGTAGAAAATAAATCACGCTTTAACCCCGGCATTCGTTACCGCAACGGCAAACCTTATTCGCCAGCCTGTTTATTAGAAAACTTGGAATCAGAAAAAAGCTCCCATAAGGTACGTCAGTTGGCCTACGAGGAATTAGTAATTCGCTACGGCATCGACTTCCCATTTGAAACCGACATGCTGGTATCACAGCAAAAGCAGACCTTAGGAAAATATGCTGAGTGGATCAAAGCTAACTGTAGCCGCTTTCGCGAAGGTGAGTGGTATTTTGCGGGGCAACTGATTCACTCGTAGTATAAAAGAACACAAATCATAATCCGAGAATAGTTATGAACAGCCCATCATCTCTGGGAATCATTTTTATAGCCATAGCGGTCGTCTTCGTCGGTGTCGCGCTCCGCGACTATTTGAAGACGGAAGGAAAGCTAACCATCGCTCGAAAAATCTGGATTCGTATGGCGTTTATTTTTGCTGGGGTTGGGATAGGTCTCTATCTTGTTCAAATCTTTTTTCAGTGCCAATAGGATTAAATATGAAGCCAATGATAGTGGACAATGCTCAAGGATGTGTGCAGCAAT
>JAFCZU010000490.1 GCA_019314185.1 Deltaproteobacteria bacterium
GTAGATGAGATCGTCATGGCCAACTGGGGCGTCGGCGGGTATATGAAACTGGAGTTCGGCAATAACCCACGTGGTGCAACGTATTATATCGACAACTTTAAGCTCGCCGGACCGGGCCGCGTGCAAAAAAAGCCGCCCGTATTGCTGGTGGATGATTTCAATGAGGTAAAAAGCAAAAATAACCTTGGAAGGGCCTTCGGAACATACAGTACACCCGGCTCAAACTGTTTCAAGGATTCCTCGATTGATGTTGCTCCTGAGGCCGGAGGATCTGCTCGCAAAGCCTCTGACACACGGAATCGCGCACTGCTCCTCACATTCGATACCACAAAACCAGATTCGTATGGAGGCTACTGGACGTCCATTGCTGGATCGGATCTGTCAGAATATTTGACGTTGGCCTTCCGAATGCGCACAGATGGGGATATCCCGCCAGTGAGTGTCGGGATTCGTAGTGGTCACGGAGTTGAAGGAAGGACTGACTTGCGACCGTATGCCTCGACACCTGATGCAACCGGATGGAGAGACGTTCTCGTCCCACTCAGCGGGCTAAGAGGATTGTCTGACTTTTCTTCTCCTGATGTACTCTTTTTTTCCACGACTTACAAGGACAAAAGCGGCAAAGGCTCTATAAGGATTGACGACCTGCGATTTGAACAAAAGCCTTTCAAAATGGTGACCGATTTTGAATCGACTTTTGATTGGTCACTCCTTGGCGGGGATTTTACTACCAGAGAGAATGGAGCCGCGGCAATATCGGCCGCTCCTCTCAAGGACATGAACAATTCGGACAATACTGTCTTGCGCATTTCCTACGGCGGAACCATCGGTCGGGACTATGGGCTGAACGGGGGGTTCTCCTATGCTGGATGGAGAGCCGGATTAAACGGCATTGATGTCAGTAAATCAACTCATCTTCTTATGCGCATTCGAGGGGAAAACGGTGGGGAGGCACCCAATATTTACCTGGCGGATCCAGCTAAGCGGATTTCCCTACGAGCCCAGGAAATACCGGAAATCAAGAAACAATGGCAAATCGTCCGGTTGCCTCTTGAACATTATGCCAAACAGGGCATTGACCTGAGCCATTTAGACTCAATGGAAATCGTTTTCGAATGGGCAGATCAATCAGGGACAATTTATGTAGACAACATAAGATTCGAATAGGAACAGCACCTGCCATGTGAATGATTGAAATGATTGAACTGGTATGTGGTACTGAGTGATTCTGGGAGGAAGGATTATGCAAAACCTTCAACATAAAAAAAGCATTTTTGTCATTGCGTTTTTTATTGTCACTATACTCTTTGTTAATCCTAAGGCGCAAGCAGGCTCTGTCTGGCTGATTATGGGAGATCCTCAGCCGTTTCCTCAAATTGGCGGAACTTTTGAGACAGAGTTGAAATTTTCTTCTTGGGATGCAGTGATGGGCGCCTATTTAGTCACCGTGTATTACGACCCGGCTATCTTGCAGATAATTGAAATAACTACGCCTGACCAATCAGAGTTCTATGACAAAACCTTTGCTGATGAAAGTTCTTATACATCAGGCGCTACTGAGATCACCGCTTTTCAAGTTGAAAACACATCCGAGCAAGATATTGCCGCAATCTTTGCAACAATTAAGTGGAAAGTGTTGGGTGACCCTGGCACATCTGCCACCATCGAACTTTCGGCACAAAGCATAATCGATTCCTTTTTGCGATCAGTTGATGTTATGTGTTACGGTATTGCTTTCGAGGTATCTGAAAAAGACACAGACGGAGATGGTCTGCCAGATGATCTTGAAAACACAACCTGCACCGATCCTTTTGATGCCGACACAGACGATGACGGTATTCCTGACGGCATAGAGGATGCCAACCACAATGGTCTATTAGATCCCGGTGAAACCGATCCTTGTAATATAGATACGGATGGTGACGGCATTCAGGATGGCACAGAACTCGGCATTACCGAGCCTATACCTGATCCTGATGGGGATGGACCTCTCCTTGGAACAGATATCAGTATATTCATCCCTGATAAAGATCCAACCACCAAAACTAATCCACTGGATGAGGACAGTGATGACGACGGTCTCTCCGATGGTGTGGAAGATGCAAACCAAAACGGCGCTATCGATACCGGAGAAACAGATCCTTCCAATCCATCATCATACCCCGCCCAAACTACTATTCACCTGAAGAAAGGCTTTAATCTGATTGCCATCCCGGCAGAGGTCACGAATCAGCCTGATCTCAAGGATTGGCTGCCAGTGCTGGGTGATAGCTCGGAGATAGAAAAGGTGATGGTGTACGATGGTGAGGCTCGCAAGTTTACTACTTTGATCCCGGGCTCTACCTCGAATCCGAGCTTTATCCTCAAGGGACGCGAAGGGCTCATTGTGTATGCCAGGCAGGATACAGAGATCACGTTTGCGACAGCACTCTGCTCTACCCTTGATCTCAAACCAGGATTCAACCTTGTGGGCATTGCCTGTCCTGCGGATGGTTATACCGCATTCCAGCTTTTGAGCGACCTCGGGTGTGAAAATATTGCAAGTATACAGAGATACTCTACAGACAAGGGTGCTTTTGAAACAGCCGGTTTCGGACCGGATGGTCAGGTTGTGGGGGTTAATTTTGTCATTGTTCCGGCTGAGGGTTACTTTATTTATATGAAGTAATCTATATTTACCAAATTAAATCCGAATTGGTTAAGGTTGATAGATACGTATGACGACTCGGAACAGGAACTTTTGACTATTTGAATTTGTTTCGAATTTCGTGCTTCGTATTTCGAATTTCCGGTTTATCCGGGTGAAGCGTATTTTATTTATATGAAGCAAGAGGTTAAGGAAGGATTTCTATAAACGTTAACAGGAATAATGAAATGCAGCAAAACAGTTTACCAATGTTCGCATGATTTTATGCGAGTTAAGACGAAATAATCACAAACAGGGTTAACAGAAAAAGCCAAACCTGCTGTGAGGCAGGGACGGAAAACCACGGGTCTTATCGAAAGATAGCCGGGTTGCCTGCAAATTAGGCAACCCGGCTTTTTATTTTTATGAAACATGAGCTTGTGGATTTTCGGCGCTAATTTTTCAGGGGGAGGTGTAACGATGAGAGTAAAAAGAAGGCTAAGGATTAGATGGTTATCTCTATTTTTTCTGCTTGTGCTGCCGGTAGCCGCATATGGAGGCGTGCCGGAGGTAAACCATGTCATGGTGACCGACGTTACGACATGTTCTTTTTCCGTAATCTGGTCAGCAAGCGAAGCAAGTACTGCTGACCTTGAGGTGTATGAGGACGAGAACGGCGCAGTGCCCATAGCAGACGCTGTGATCGAACCTCATCCCATCGAGTGCGGCAATGAACAGATCAGGATCATGGCGGAAGATCAGGGGGTCATGAAGGTGAGGGTTACAGGTCTGGATCCTGATACCACATATTATTTCATGACTGTAACCACCTCAAAATCATCAACTGATACCACGTATAATCCCAACGCGGCTCCGTTTACACCCGTTACCACGGAGTCAGAGACGGTAAGAACCTACGAAAGCGGCGGAGATGTATTACCATTTTCCAATGACCTCATTATTAAACCCTGCTATTTGGATGACGGGACGACTTTTGCTGAAGGGACATTGCTATATTGATCTAAACAATGTCTTCGGCCGCGGTACCTTTGAAAACCTTGATCTTTCACAGGGAGTTAACATTACACTCCTGAATTTCAGGGGCTTGGAGGGCAATTCAATTATCACATACGAAGTGCCGGAAGATCAGTCCTTGAGCGAAGTTAAGCCAGCGGAATTCGCCCTGAAGGCTGGCTGGAATATGGTTTCGTTTCAACTCGAACCCGGTGATACAAGTGTTGACACTGTAGTTCTGGACCCATTGGGAGATAAAGTTGATGCTGTCTGGGCATATGATGCGTCAAATGGTCAATGGCTGAGTATAGACAAAAGTGTTCCGGAATTTCTGTGGGATTTAACAGATTGCCATAGCTTCACGGGATACTGGTTTGTAATGAACGATGAAGCTTCTATAATCGTCAATGGAGATTTTAGTTCGAACAGTATTCAATTATACGAAGGCTGGAATCTTGTTGGATCTAAATCGATAGAAACTGTAGATCTTATGGATGCTATTGCTCCAATCTATGACAAATTGGAAGCGGTATGGACTTATGATACTACGGAGAATAGGTGGCTAAGTATAGACAAGGGTGTCCCGCAATTCTTGTGGAATCTTTTCACTATGGAGCCAGGTAAGGCATACTGGTTTGTCATGAATGAAAATTGTAATGATGAAGAATGTCAATGGTAGTCATGAAAGTATGCTTTGCTATTGGCGATTGCTATTTATGAAACACTGAAACCGATCAGGAGGGTCATCTGATGTGTGATAGAAGTCTAACAAAACGAAGCCTTTTCTTTGTAAGTATTTTATTCTTGCTATCAAGCTGGATAACAGCCTTTGCAGCGCCACTTCCATGTCAGTTTTATGGACATCTTTATGTGAATGGTAATCTCTGGACTGATGGTAATCCAAATTATCACATTACTTTGGATGTGGTGAGGATTGTAAATGAACAGGAAGTTATTGTTGCCCAGGGCGGAGCGGAGTTTTTCATGTCGAATGCCGTGCAGCATACCTATACCCTATCATTTTCCTGTGATGATGCTGATTCTGATGCAATACATAGCGGAGATGTCTGTTTAATATACGTAGATGGGATTTTATCAGATACTAAGCCCATTGTGGCGATAGGGTGGAACAATGTTGATATTTATGTGACTACAGAGGAGCAACAAATTCCTAATGTTGCAGGTATGTCTCAGGGAGCTGCTGAATCGGCCATAACCGGGGCCGGTTTTACTGTTGGAAGTGTAACCGAGGAATGCAGCGATACGGTTGCGGCAGGTAATGTAATCAGCCAGGAT
>JAFCZU010000491.1 GCA_019314185.1 Deltaproteobacteria bacterium
CATAACCGGAATATTAACAATAAAAGGTCGAGGCGCTGAACTCAGAAAGCTTGCTCCCCTTATTCCGGCAGATCGCATACTTGTCGAGACAGATGCGCCATACCTTACACCGGCACCTGAAAAAAATCATACCAAACGCAATGAACCGGCATTTGTTAAGTCAGTCCTTATTAAACTGGCAGAAGCAAGGAAAGAAGATCCGGAATATCTTTCTGATATCATATGGAAAAACACCTGCAAATTATATAACCTGCATAAATTTATATAAATAGTTTCAATATGTTTTCTGTCAAAAAAAGGGTTGACTGCCAATCTGCCTTAACTTACTCTGAAGTAAGAAAATGGACAATAGTAAGGAAAAAAATTCCTATGACATTAGCGACACTCACAAGCAAAGGGCAAGTAACGATTCCGAAAGCAGTTCGGAATTCTCTTAATCTACACGCAGGAGACAAGATTGAATTTGTGATCACTGAAACTAAAAAAGCGCTTCTTAGGCCGGTCACCAAGAAGGTCGATGATGTATTCGGCAGGTTACACAAGCCGGGGAGGAAACCCATTTCTATTGAGAAAATGGACGCTGGGATAAGGCAGAAGATGCAGGATAGTTTCGAATGAAAGCCTTGGATACTAATGTGCTGGTTCGTTTCCTCGTAAGGGACGACGAGCGACAAGCCGAAACCATTTACAGGATATTCAAACAGGCGGAGACCGACAAGGAAGTATTTTTCGTGCCTCTGCTTGTTGTCCTTGAAACCGTCTGGGTGTTGGAATCTGTTTATAAGATTCCGAGACAAGAGATGATAGATTCTATTAATGAGCTTATACTGATGCCCATCCTGAAGTTTGAGACACAATCAGCAATTCTGAACTTTGTCTCTTCGGCACGAGAAACCAAAATGGACCTTTCGGATCTTTTAATCGCGCACTCAGCAAAATTTTCGGGCTGTGAATGTGTGCTTACGTTTGATAAACGAGCATCAAACTTCGGACTTTTTGAGCTACTCAGATAGAGCGACTGTGACAAGTGACACTTATGTTTTTCTATCTGACACCTTCAAAGGTTTTTACACTAGTACTGCGTCCCAAAAGTTTTGACATGTTTTCTGGCAGTTGATGTTCTGTGAAACCTCGGCCTCAATTGAGCCGTAATTATATTTACATTTTGTTAATTTTATTGAACATCATGACAAAAAATAGGTTCAATGTGGTATTAAAATCACGGATTTTGCATTGCCACTAATGTAGTCAGAACTTCTGGGACGGAGTACTAGTGTCATGTATCAAGTGTTTGATGTGAAAGAAAGTAGAACACCACCGATGTCATTCACGCGAACGCGGGAATCCAGTATCTCTGGCTACTTCGGCGCTTCTGGATTCCCGCTTCCGCGTGAATGACGGCTATTTTTGCGACATTACATAGATAACCTATAGGGTTTTATCCATTGTCCCGCAGTACAAGAATACTGGGAAGCCCAGTTTGGCCGAAATAGGTTGAAAAGCTCGGACGATACGTTTAATCAGCGGGATGATGGATAAAACCCTATACGTTAGGCGGAGGAATATGAGAAATATGACAATAGAAGGGCAGGTTCTCAGCCAGTTCGCTGTCGTCCCCCCTGAAAACCTGTTTCACTACACATCGATTGAGGGAATGGAAGCGATTCTTTCAAGCTGTAGGATCTGGGCGTCGGACATCCATCACATGAACGATGGGAGTGAACTGCTCCACGCCCTCGAAATTATCCGAGAACGCTTGATTTTTGCACATAACCGTCACTCAGATTCAGAGACAGAGCGGCTTCTGCAAACGTTGATTGACCAAGTCGATTATCTATCCTCGACTCCTCTGTACATCTCCTGCTTCTCGGCGAAGGGCGATCTTCTCAGCCAATGGCGAGCGTACTGCCCTAACGAAGGGGGCGTCTCGCTGGGATTCGATCCTCAATCTCTTACATTCACAGACGACCTGGCTATCTTTCAGCTCTCCCAGTGCGTTTACGATCAGACTCGCAAGCGAGAGCTAACTGATCGGGCAATCGAATCTTTTCTGATAGTGTCATCAGCCTCCCCAAACGTGACGGAAGAGGAAAAAATCATCGCCTTTCAGTCACTTGCGTTATGGTTCTCGCCTTTGCTTAAGCACTCGGCATTCGAAGACGAGAGGGAGTGGCGAATTACCTCACCGCATCCTATGCCCGAAGCCTCGGTTTTCGGTACACACGTCCCTTCTGATCACCCAATACGTCACTACGAATACCTACTCACCAAATCCGATGCGCCACCGAAGCTTGATTGGGTCATAGTTGGGACATCAGCTAATCAAGCGGCAAACCGCGGGCAGATTGAATTATTGCTCGCCAATTTAGGCCTTGATCCGTTGGTTACCGAGTCTGAAGTGCCTCTAAGGTAGCCGCCGCCTAACAATGCAAATTAAGCTGACGTGAATAAGCCGGGCGGTTTGCCGTAAAGGCCGTGCAGGTTAGAAAGGATCTTGGCACGCAGCTTATTTGCGCCGAACCAGGCAAAGAATAGGGAGGATTGAAAATGGCTTCGGGCGAGTCGAATGCACACCCCAATGATGGACCGGAAAACCAATGGAAGTTGTATGAATTGTTATGGGGCACTCTCCAGCACTACCATGATAGGTGGGTTGACAGCTATCGTGTATTCCTTTCCTTTAACGCCTTCCTTCTGCCTGCCGTGACAGCCCTACTTGGGTTTTCCTTCAGAGAG
>JAFCZU010000492.1 GCA_019314185.1 Deltaproteobacteria bacterium
CCTGCCTTTACTCCATTTAGTTACACCTAAAGAAGCGTTCTCCGGTTTTAGCAGCAATGCCGTGATTTCCATCATAGCTGTTATTATTATAGGCGCCGGCCTTGACAAAACCGGACTCATAAACAGGCTGGTTAAGCCTGTTATGAAGGTGGCAGGTAATAGTTCATCGCGTGTTGTAATAGCGATGGGCGCTACTGTAGCTGTAATTTCGAGTTTTATGCAAAACATCGGAGCTGCAGCTCTTTTTCTACCTGCTATCAAGCGTGTAAGCAAATCAATGAATATACCGCTTTCTCAGATGCTGATGCCCGTTGGTTTTTGTGCAATTCTGGGTGGAACTATTACTCTGGTTGGATGCAGCCCGTTGATTCTTCTCAACGATTTGTTAGAGCCCTTTAATCTTAAACCCTTCGGCCTTTTTGATGTGTCACCTATCGGTCTGGCGCTGGTCGGGTCTGGAATCACATTCTTCATTTTTTTCGGACGATTTGTGCTGCCGAAAGGGAAAATGGGTGATGGTGGTTCTTCTGATAAATCTATTAAAGATTTAGAAAGTTCCTACGAACATCTTGGTGATTCTTTTGAATTAAAAGTGCCTGGCGATTTCACCGATTTCATGGACCCGCTGACTATTAAAGATATCAGAGAAAGATATTTAGTGCATGTGGTTGCGATTGCCGGAAGGGACGGTTTTAAGTTCCTTTCCGTTGTTCCGGACATGGAGATAAGGTCTGACAGTGATATAGTTGTTTATGGACTGCAGGAAAATGTCGAAAAAATGGCCAAAGAACTTGGCATAACTATTAAAAATTCATTGGATGTATTCCAGAATGAAATGTCTGCCTCCATATCCGGAACAATTGAGGCGGTTGTTGCACCACGTTCCGATTTTATTGGTAAGACCCTCAAAAAAGTCCACTTCTGTGAACAGTTTCAGGTAAACCCCCTGGCAATTTACCGCTCAGACAAAGCTTTTTATTCCGGACTGTCAGATTTTGTATTGCGCTCAGGTGATTCAATACTGCTTCAGGGAACATGGGAAAGGTTTAAAATATTACAGGAAAGACACAATTTCATTTTTACAACTCCAGTAAGTGAAGTTCTCAAGCCGCAGAAAGCTCTAATAGCCGGTTTTTGGCTGGCAGTAGCTCTCACAATGATAATTATATTCAAAATCCAGTTATCAGTAGCTCTTATGACTGGAGCCTTTGGAATGATTGTTTGCCGAGTGCTGACTATAGATGAAGCGTATAAGTCTGTTGACTGGCGGACGATTTTCCTCCTGGCCGGACTTATTCCTTTGGGAATTGCAACCGAGAAGACCGGTGCTGCATCGTGGATTGCTTACACTATTCTTAATTTAATAGGAGATGTTTCTCCTGTTGTGCTAATGACAGCGATAGCAATACTTTCCACATTTTTTACTCTGGTTATTTCGAACGTGGGCGCCACAGTACTTCTTGTGCCCCTTGTGGTTAATATGGCTATGGCAGCAGGAACTGATCCGAGGATGGCTGCCCTTGTTGTAGGCCTGGCAACTTCCAACTCATTTATGCTTCCGACGCATCAAGTTAATGCGCTTTACATGGGCCCAGGCAGATATAAAAGTGTAGATTTTATGAAAGCCGGCGGGATTATGACTGTATTATTTATAGTAGTATTGATCGGGATGCTTTATTTATTTTACGGTGTTTAATCAGGATATAACGGTTTACGGTTCACAGTTAACGGTTAAAATGCTTCAGGTGTTACATAGTTCATTGAAAAAAGTGTGAACTGTAAACCGACAACCGTTACTTAACATTTTAAGGAGGGGCAAAATGTCAATTATAACTATTACCGATAGTTCTTACAGCAATGGAAGGCAAATAGCCAAAAGCGCTGCCAAGAGATTGAATTACGAGTATGTAGATAGTGAAAATATTTTATCACTGGTTTCCAGGGAGTTCGGTATTTCTGAATCTAATCTTGCACGAGTTCTTAAAGAAGCGCCATCCAGCGTTAGTATGTTTTCCAAGGCTAAACCTGAATACATAGTATTTATTGAGACTTTTATAACAAAATATTTGTTAAAAAATAATATAGTATATTATGGAGTTGTCGGACTTCCACTTATCCAGGAAGTTTCCCATGTTCTCAAAGTTCATATTATTGCTGATTTGGAGAGCAGAATAAAAAACAGAATGAAGCTGGATAATGTATCTCAGGACAAGGCGCGTAATGCAGTTTCAAAGGAAGATGAGCAGATGAAGAAGTGGGTTGAGGCTGTTTATAATATAGATGTTACAAATCCGAACTTATATGATATAATAATAAATATCGGGCATATCAAAGATAATGATGTGGAAGTTGCCCTGGAAACAATTATTAGTACTGTAGAGCACAAGAAATTTCAGCCCATGACATATTCCTTAAGATGTATGAAAAATGTTGCGATATCATGTCGTGTTCGGGCAACTCTGGCGGATATAGATTCAAAAATGCAGGTAAAATCCGACGAAGGAACTATATATATATATACTAAAGCCGTTAAGAAAAAAGCACAGAATAAGGTATTAGAAATGAAACAAAAGGTGATGAGACTTGAAGAAGTCAAACACGTTGAAGTTTATATAGATTACGATTTGTTTGCAAAAGTTTCCCATGGACAGTAAACAGCAAGAAATTTATTTTAAATGCTTTATTTTAATATTTGTGGAGGAAATAAAAAATGAAAGAAAAATTAGAGATATTGT
>JAFCZU010000493.1 GCA_019314185.1 Deltaproteobacteria bacterium
GGGATCGTGTCACCGCCGGCGCTGCAAGCCAATTTGGTCAAATAGAAACAAATCTTGGCGCTGCTGAACGGCTTGGCGGTGGGATGAGCGGTCCCATGGGGGGAATGACCGCCGGTATCAGAAGCGGGCAGGCTCGTTCACTCCAGACAGCGGGCCAGGTTTACAGTCGTGAACAAAAACAGTTTATTGCCGGTCAAACAGGCAGGAATGAAGACCGTGTAGAACAAAGCCTTCAAAGATATCAAGTCAATGCATCTGAATCACGGGCATCTGCTGTGGAGCAATTAGCTCAGGAATGGAAAAAATCACCTCATGAGGTTATGAGGTTAATGGAAAAAGCAAAGATTGGCAATTTCAAGGGTTTGAAACAGGCGTATGACAGCGCAAAAGAAACAGGATTTAAAGGCACGATTGATGATTTTACCGCAACAATGGCAAGAGTTGATAAAATGGGCGGCTTTGAAAACAGCGCAGCAGTCGAGAAGTTTGCCAAAGAAAACGGTTTTTCCGGCACAGAATCATTCTTAAAAGCACAGGCAGGATACAGACGATCCCAGGACGCTTCCATGATTAAGGGATTGCAGGAACACGGCAACACAGGAGACATTGGCGCTGTTCTTGGCCGGGCGCAAGCTCAAGAGGCTATGGCAAAACATGATTATATCAAGGATGTCGGCAAAGAGGGCGTGTATCTCCAAAGCGCGGGGAAATTGTATAATGAAGCTTCTAAAATGGCGGTAAGGCAGGCATTGGACGATATTGCAAAAACAGGGAGGGTTTCAGGGGACACTCAAAACTTGCTGAAAAGAATAGAAGGCAGTCCTATTGGCCGCACCATGCTTGCGGCACAGGGTATTGGTGACAGGATAATCAAGCCGGATGAAGCGCAGAATTTCAGTTCATGGCTTGGGAGCAGAGGAACAAATGTTGATGCCAAGCAGCTTGAAGGGGCAACCGCGCAGATGAACGTCTGGGCGGATAAAAGAGGCAATCTTCACCCATCCCTCCTCCTTACAAAAAAAGGCGAAGCGCTTGCCGCCATGAACTATGCTACGAATCAGGTTGCCCTCAAGAGCAGGGAGGACGTAAAGGCATTTACCGGCAAGGAAGGCGATCCCGGCATGTATACAATACGTTCCACGCCGGGCGGTTCTGTTGTGGCAATAGAAGGCAAGGGAGGATTCAAGGCAAGCACAAGCAATGTCATACTCAGGGAAAATGCTGACAGTAAGGGCTACCATCTGGAAAAAGTCAGTCCTGAGACTGGAAAAGCTGTCAGAGGACACACGGAGAAAGGTAAAAGCGCAACCACGTATAACGATCATGATCAGTTAAAAGGCGGAACTGATATAGACCGTAATACAATGATGAATATAGCCGTATCCGGCCAGGATATAGCCGCCAGCCGTATTGCGAATGCACCTACAATTGCCCGGAGGGAACAAGAAGAAATTATGCAGGCCAGAGCTTTAGCGGAAGGTCTTACAACCATTGTAAGTAAGAAAGGTAAGTATGCAACTTTTATCAATACTGAGGCTGGTGGAAGCTTGCGCTTGACCAATCCCGGCGAAATAATCACAAAAACACTCACAGGGATCAGCGCAGAAGCACATGCTAATCTGGGAATTGGGCAGAGGAATGCAGAAGAACGTAATTACAATCTTTTTTATGGCATGACCAGACGGATACAGGAAACGGCATTTGAGAAATCAATACAACCTGACGGAACACTCGACCAAAATATGTACAAAGAGTTATATACTTCCGGTATTCATGATTTAACCCAGGGCGCAGACGCTTTGGCAAAGGGTAACTCGGAGTTCAGTTTTGGGGTAAGTAGCATTGTTGCGCCGCCGGTTGAATTTATAAAAAACTTGAAGGAGAAAATTTTTCCGGAGGAACAAGCGTCCCCAAAAGAGCCGGTTTTTCACGAAATTAATAGGCCATAAGCTGAAAAAATGACGTGAAACAACAGGCGGTATTTGAGAAATCAATGCAACTTGGACTGGACGCTCTATAATAGCGCAAGAATCACCTCAAGTGTCCCCATCCCTTTATTACCCATGTGTTATCGTTTTTTTTCTCGATGGTGGGGCCATCGTAAGTTATACCCATTCTTTTTCCTCTCCTGGAAAGCACAATAGCATATATAAACAAAGCAATAAAAGGACCCCCAAACACAACCGCCGCTATAAGTGTGAATGTCGCGTCTATGCTTATGTTAAGATGTGCTTGTAAGAATAATACTATGTCTTTGAGAAAATTTATGATGGTATCCATATTATTGCTCCTTTCACAGCTCAGGAAAGTCTATTGACTTTGATGCGAAGAAATTTGGCTATGCGCTTGGCCATCGATGGAGAAAGCCTCCGTTTTCCCCTTTCATAATCACTGATCATGTTTTGTCGAATACCGAGTTCCCTGGCAAGTTGTGCCTGTGTTAAGCCGGCCTTAAGTCGAGCGCCTGCGAGAAGATTGCCTATACGATTGGACTGCATTTCCTTCCAGAAATCAGTCTCCTCAACAGGCATGCTGTCGGACTGGTCGGATGTGAGTATACTTACTTCAAATTTTTTTCTGATCCAGTCAATGAGTTCTTCAATATTTTCACCCTGAAGAGACAACTCAATATGGGGCTTTTTCACGAGAGCCAACATAATACACCTCAATTTCGATTTTATTTTCCCGCCACACCCAGCAAGCAATGTATCGATAGGAAAGATGACAATGATAT